>NZ_SGXU01000248.1:0-622 GCF_005435015.1 Halorubrum sp. SP9 | reverse complement strand
GGTAGGACATTAGCTTCCCAAGCTAATAGCCCGGGTTCAATTCCCGGACGGTGCATTCCTGCGGCGAACAATCCGTGAGCCGTAGGTATTCCAAGAGAACTGGACTCTATCGGCCGCGCGCAGTAACCGCTGTGCGCGAGTACTTTCAATTTCACTCCAGTTCCGCCCGCTTACGTCTTTTAATTGGGATGATTGAAATGTTAATTTTCTAATCTTTTGGCGAAGCCCCTCTGGATTAGCGGAATCGCATCCGGAACTGGAAGTGATATAATATCGTTTCGCTCAGCGCGATACTCTTGGCCATCAATACTCAATATTTTGTCAGGATGGTCCCTTATCATTTTAATGGTGGTCATTTTTTGATCGTTTGAGGGACCTGTAAACGTATTTGATTGTGACTCCTTGAAATCGTCAATATCGATTGAGATATCGGATGGTTGGTCCTGATCGAACTCTGGGAGCTCCGCAGCACCGCGCTCGATCAGGGGAATTGCGTTCGTAGCGGGTAATGAGACGACTTGCGACTTTCGCAACGTGTACACCCGCTCGTCCGTCCCAAATATCTCGCCGATCGGTTCCAGTATTCTGACAGTAACTCTGCGCTCGTCTGAGAGTGTGAGAT
>NZ_SGXU01000247.1:0-624 GCF_005435015.1 Halorubrum sp. SP9 | reverse complement strand
TGTTGTCGACCCGGAGGTTGTGGTACAGCTTCGGCTCCGGACCCGCGATGAGCAGCGCCGCGCTGATCTTCCCGCGTTTGTCGCCGCCGGCTGCCTGCCCCGCTTCCAGCGCGGCAATGAGCCGGTCCGCGAACCCGCCGTCCGCGTCCGCGTAGCCGCTGCTCACCGCGTCGATGACATCCGCGCCATCGAGCATATTGCCGGCAACCGTGTAGTCGTCTCCGGCGGAGTCGCCGGCCCAGTCGACGCAGTCCGCACCGGTGTATCGGAAGGAATCCTCCGCCGTCACGCCGTGGAGTTGACGGTACGTGTCGTGAGGATCGTCTGCGAGAAGCGCCTCGCAGGCGGTCGATACGGAGACGCCCCTATCGGCGAGTTCGACCGCGTTTCGTCCGTGCGATACGTTTACGTACGATTGGGTCGCGACCGCCGCGTTCTCACTCACGAACGGACACAAGGCGCCGACGCCCACGAGCGCCGTACTGACTGCGACGCCGAACGCTCCGGTTTCAGGATCCTGTGCGGCTATCGAGAATGTTCCGGGAGCGAATCGCTCCGCGGGCGAGGTGTGGTCGGGACCGGTATCGGAACGGCCCGTGTCACTTATTGTATTGCCAGTCACAG
>NZ_SGXU01000246.1:0-625 GCF_005435015.1 Halorubrum sp. SP9 | reverse complement strand
GCCGGACCGGCGCCCGCGGACTGAACGCACCACGTACAAGCGCGTAAACAGTTCCACAAACGACACCGTAACCGGCCACCGCAGCCAGACTCCCGAAATGAAGGAGTGGGACATTGCTCCCGGTAATGACGGCAAGCGGCACGGGGACGGCGAGTAGCCAGACACCAACACCGAAGGCGAGCCCGACACCCGCAGTTGAGGCAGGGTTAATCCGTAGTGGTTCAGACAGGCTAAACTCGAGCAGTCCCGCACAGAGTACACCGAGCGTTCCCCCAGCAAGCAGCGTCAACAGCCCACCCACGAGCACACTAGAGCTGCCGACAAGACTGGCTGCGAGAGGAAAGCCATCCTGGACACTGACACCGATCCAGAGGGCGAGCGTTGCGAGGCCGCTGGCAAGCCCGGTTGCGAGCAAGATCGCGACTGCGTGTTCACGCGGGCGACGGGCAACAGGACCGACACGCCGAATGCGACCCGCAACCCAGAACCCAGCAATAGCAATCAAAAAGACAGTAATGGCGCCAAACACACTTGCCTCGTACTGCGCCCGCACAGCTGGCCGATCGAGCGTATAATGAAAGCCAAACAACTCGACCCAGAGAGAGCTGTGGAACGCGTACAACGG
>NZ_SGXU01000245.1:0-626 GCF_005435015.1 Halorubrum sp. SP9 | reverse complement strand
ATATGAATGCTTAGATCGACATCGAAAGGTCAAAGCCCTGTACAGATAATCCTCAGTGGAATGATCCACGACATCGAAGTCAGAGACCTCCAAGTAAACACCGACGAACGCGGCCACCTCGTCGAAGTCTTCCGCGAAGACTGGAATGTGTACGATATCGATCCGGCGATGTCCTACTACTCGATGACCTATCCGGGGATCATCCGCGCGTGGCATCGCCACCTCGAAGGCCAGATCGATCACTTCGTCTGCCCGCAGGGCCGAATCAAGGTTGGCATCTACGACGATCGCGACGACTCCCCCACCCAAGGCGAACTGGATACGTTCGTTATCGGCGAGCACAACCAACAGCTGATCCGCATCCCCGGCGACTGCTGGCACGGCTTCAAAGCGATCGGCGACGAACCGTCGCTCCTCATCAACTATCCGACGAAACTCTACGACTACGAAGAACCGGATGAGGTGCGACTCCCATATGACACTGACGAAATACCTTTAGACTGGGAGGAACCACCTCACGAGTGAAAGATGAAAGGCGTCCTTCTCTCAGGCGGCACGGGCTCACGCCTCCGCCCCATCACCCACACTGGTCCCAAACAACTCGTCCCGGTCGCGAACAAGCCGGT
>NZ_SGXU01000244.1:0-629 GCF_005435015.1 Halorubrum sp. SP9 | reverse complement strand
CTCCACCAGCATCTGCGCGCCGCGGAGTCGAAGATCATCCGCGGCTTCTTCGAGTGACGTATGTCTGTAGGCTACTACTAAGACACGGACATATTCGGTATCTATTCTGCCTGCCACATATCTTCGGGCGTAGAAATAGTATGGATACTGAAAGAATAGAACGCATGAGTTCAGGATGGAATGACGCGCCGCGAATCTCGTCAAAGTGCCCTCAATACCGACCAGAACAGGTGAGATAGAATGAGTACTCAGCCGTCTGAGTTGACTATGATGGTGTACGAGTATCTGAACCGGTCCACTGACCCCGCCGCGACTACGACGAGTGAAAATCGTTCGTCATGGGTCGACTCTTCCGTCTACGTCGACGACTACGGGAACAAGCTAGTCGACCGGCTTCTCGCAGCGGAAAGGCACCCCGGTGAGACCTTCGAAGCCGTTTTACACCCGTCTCCAGAGACGATCACACCGGCTTTCATCGCCGATGTCGCGGTCCGCTACGACGACATCGTTGGATTTGCTGCGCCAAGCTCCCAATTATATGATGACCTGTTTTACGCCATGTACGCAGCAATGACCGAG
This sequence comes from Halorubrum sp. SP9, assembly GCF_005435015.1. Taxonomy (NCBI): domain Archaea; kingdom Methanobacteriati; phylum Methanobacteriota; class Halobacteria; order Halobacteriales; family Haloferacaceae; genus Halorubrum; species Halorubrum sp. SP9. Next base: position 50 of record NZ_SGXU01000244.1, on the reverse strand, counting down.
ATAGGCGCGGTGTTGACGACGAAGTACCCACGCCATGAGGTTCGCTCGCG
>NZ_SGXU01000243.1:0-634 GCF_005435015.1 Halorubrum sp. SP9 | reverse complement strand
AAGAGGACTTCCAGGCGGTCTTCGACCGCATCGAGGGGGAGACCGGGAAGCCGGTCGAGTTCAGTAAGGTCGACAGCTACGCGGCGTCCGTCGAGGCGATGCGCTCGGAGCGCGCCCACATCGCGAACTTCTCGACCGGCACGACCGCGTTCGCGGTCAACCTCGGCGGCGCGGTCCCGTTCGGGGTCGGGCTCACCCCCGAGGAGGAGTTCGGCTACCGGCTGTTCGCGACCACCCGCGCCGACGCCGACGACATCCAGAGCGTCGAGGACTTCGCCCGCGACGACGTGAAAGTCGGCCACTCCGAGCCCGCCTCGAACTCCGGACACCAGGCCCCCTCGGCCCTCTTCGACCAGTACTTCGACGTGACCGCCGAAGAGGACTACGAGGTCAACTTCTCGGGCGGCCACGGCAACACCACGCGCGGCATCGCGGCCGGCGACTACGACGCCGGCCCGATCTGCTCGACCTGTTTCGTCGACACCGTCGAGGCCCAGAGCGATCTCAGCTTCGACGATTTCAAAGTGGTGTGGGCGTCGGCGCCGTTCCCGAGCGGCCCGGTCGCGTACCGCTACAACCTCAAGCCGGAGATCCAGGAGGGGATCGAGCGCGCGTACCTCGAATCCGACTTCTC
>NZ_SGXU01000242.1:0-638 GCF_005435015.1 Halorubrum sp. SP9 | reverse complement strand
GGTCACATCGTGATCTGTGTGACGCCACCCACTGAGTAATCGATACAGCAGTGGCCAAGCAATCAGCATGACCGCAACAACACTACCGATACTGAATAGTAACGACACTATTTCTCCTGGAGAGAGGATGCGTAGCTGGTCGCGAAGAAGAATAAACACAGACATCTGCGCCACAACCAGGGCCCACAGCAGGAGTCCAAGCAATTTGGCGTTGCTCTCGTAGGTCTGCGTCGATGATGGGACTCTCTGTTCATCGCGGACCCGTGGTTTCCGCATACTGATATATTGTCAGCATGTGTTAAATATCGAACCATTTGTTTAGATGTTATTGTATAAAATTGTGTATGTGTCTGCTGACTTATTTTGTAAAACTGCCAGGCGAGATCCCTCTCAGCGGAGCGACTCTTTGCGCGGCCACACTCGACTCCGTGTTGGCTACCCCATCTTTCTCGTTCGGGGCTTCCCGATTCACATTCTTGTGGGTGCGATTCTCGTGTGGACCTCCGTTCTGGCCGCCACCAGTGGTAGGTTCGTGACTACCACGTTGCGAGCGGAAGCCACCTTCTCAGTGACGAGAAGATATCAACCGACAGGTGGTCCGTCGAACCACATATACGTGAGACGGTCTTATTACCAAC
>NZ_SGXU01000241.1:0-647 GCF_005435015.1 Halorubrum sp. SP9 | reverse complement strand
AGAGGAACACACTGGCTGCCGCTGGCGAACACTTGGCCGCGAGCCGGTTCGTGGCGTGGTCTGTAAGTCCGACACCGAGGTGGCGACGGCATGAACCGCCGCGAACTCGTCGCGTCGATCGTCGCCGGCAGTACGATCCCGCTGACCGCTCGCGGTGCTGCCGGCGATGACCTGACGCCGATCACCGAGATGCCCGACTACTGTGCGGTCGCCGAGACGCGCGAAGAGGCAGTTCAGGTCTGGGCCAGCGAACACGTCCAGAACGCGCGGGTCGAACTGATCGGCAATGGGGACACGGACGTTGCTGAAGTGAAGGCCGAACTCGAAACCGCGCTCGAACTGCTCGAACGCGAGTTGCCCGACGCGTAGCCTATCCAGCCACGCTGAGGTACTGATTGGAGTTCGGTATCTCGTGTGGGCCATTTTTATTCGTCAGCAGTCTCCTCTTCATCAGTGCCAACAACCGGGACATCTATTGGTAACCCTGCTATCACGTTGCCAGTCTCTTCCTCGTTCAGGTACCGTGCCAGTAGGTACAGACTCACCAGCGCGAGCGCGACTGTGAGCGGCAGCGCGAGGATGCCGGCGAGCGTCTGGCCGAACACCGCCGCTATCGAGTTCTCACTGATGCGCGCGCCGGCCTCGAT
>NZ_SGXU01000240.1:0-648 GCF_005435015.1 Halorubrum sp. SP9 | reverse complement strand
GATAATCGGCACCGAGACCTGCGCTGTGCCATGGCCGCCGTCGTCGTCGACAGTGACACGCAAATCAGTGATCTCGTTTCCGGCAGCCTCGATCGCAGCAGCGACATCCGCGACTGTCTCCAGTCTGTCGCTGGGTGTCTGTCCCATAGTGGCATGGAAGTATTAGCTCATATAAATCTCTTTTGTGGCGACATTTTTTAGCTTGCTACGTTCAGCGGAACACGCAAATCGGTTTCCATACCACATATTAGTGAATTCAGAACCACCGGATCATAATTACATAAATTCGATATATACAAAATCGTCTCGGAAAGCTACGTGCTCAGTGACTAGAAACGCATCGACGAGAGATTGCTGAACGTTTGCGCATAAAACGAATTCAAACAGCAGGTGGTTCTCAGCGTATTAATTCTGAGAGGGAGCCAGATACTGGCGCACGCGAAGCCCCACAAACACAACGATAGCAACAACGATGAGGGTAATCTGGGGATGTGTGCTCATTTCTTGATAAATTTCGAAGAGTCGAATCCACGGCGCAATATCGTCAGCCGGAGACTCCGGGACGGGAAACAGCGGATACAGCAAAACCCGTGCGGCCCACAGATCACCGGAGAGTAAGAACCGGTAGGTGTCGCCAAGGAGGTGACT
>NZ_SGXU01000239.1:0-653 GCF_005435015.1 Halorubrum sp. SP9 | reverse complement strand
AGCGACCCCGCCTCCTTCGACGCCCACCCGAACTTGGTGAACAGCGACCTGACCAGAACGAGCAACGCTCGCCCTTGGATATAGTCTCGGTCGGTTGACCGTCCCTGCGTAATGAGTTCCTGCATTACCGTTCGCAGGAGTGACAGGTCGTACTCGCGGAACGGATAGGACTCGATCGGGTCCGGGTCCGCACTCGTCACCGAGGAGTACGAATGAAGTGAGAGGTCGGGCATCGACGCCACCATCGACTCGACACGCTCTCTGCCCTCGGGATCGGATTTCTGGAGCCACCGTTTTCGAACGATGATCTCCGTGTCTGCCCCTTCGAGCGGAACCTGTTGGTGTGTCCAGTGGTCCTCGGGCGGCTCACCGATGAGGCTCTCACGCGTATCCGGGAGTGAATACTGACCGGTGGTGACGACCACCGGGTTCGGGCCACGCTGGAGCGCTTCCATCGTCTCTTCGAACTCCCGGTAGCGATGACGGCTGTCCCCGACGAAAAGCGCAACCTCGTCGAGACCCAGCAGCAACTCGGTCTGCTTGCGCCCGCCGTTTAGGGCGTCAATCGCAGTCTCGACCCGCGCGACGAGATCCTCGGGGTCGAACGCTTCGGGCTCGACGTCCTCTTCCGCAGTTTCGATTGAGGACTTCAC
>NZ_SGXU01000023.1:0-38122 GCF_005435015.1 Halorubrum sp. SP9 | reverse complement strand
CGCCGTTGCCGACGGCGGGACGGAGGCGGCGGACGGCCCCGGTCCCGCCGACGCCGCGGGCGACGGCGACCCCGAGACCGCGGTCGAGTCGTTCGAGAGCCACGCGCGCGGGGTCTCCGGCGTCGTCGACGGCGTCGAGGTCGTCGTCGGCCACCCGGACCTCTTTGACGAGCGCGGCTGGACCGTTCCCGACGAGATCCGCGAGGCGGTCGCGGGCGCGCGCGACGTGGGCCGCGTCCCGGTCGCGGTCGGCCGCGACGGCGCCGCCGAGGGGTTCGTCGTCGTCGGGGACGAACTGCGCGAGGGCTGGGAGGCGACGGTGACCGCGCTCGACCGCTCGGGCGTCGAGGTGATCGTCCTCACCGGCGACGACGAGCGCGCCGCGACGGTCTTCGCGGAGCACGACGCGATCTCGTCGGTGTTCGCCGGCGTCCCGCCGGAGGGGAAGGCCGAGGCCGTCGGCCGGCTGAAGGAGCGCGGCGTCACCGTGATGGTCGGCGACGGGACGAACGACGCGCCGGCGCTCGCGGCGGCCGACCTCGGGATCGCGCTCGGCGGCGGGACCGCGATGGCGGCCGACGCCGCCGACGTGGCGATCGTCGACGACGAGCTCGGCTCCGTGGCGACCGTCTTCGAGCTCGCGCGGGCGGCGGGCCGGCGCGTGAAGGGGAACATCGGCTGGGCGTTCTGCTACAACGCGGTCGCCATCCCGCTCGCGGCGACCGGACTCCTGAACCCGCTGTTCGCCGCCGTCGCGATGGGCGCGTCGAGCCTGCTCGTGGTGACGAACTCCTCGCGGGCGCTGCTGTCGGACGACTGAGGCGGCGTTGGAACGACCCACGGAGGCCCTCCGCCGCGACCCGGCCGCGCTCGCCCCGACCGCAAGCGATTTTCGGCTCACGCGAGTAGGCGGACGCGATGACGGACCAACAGCAGCAGCCCGCGGTACCGACCCGCAACGGGATGCCCGTTCTCGGGCTCGGCACGTGGGAGAACGACGACCCGGCACAGTGTACCGAGTCGGTCGCGAACGCGCTCGACGCCGGCTACCGCCACGTCGACACCGCGCAGATCTACGGCAACGAGGCGGCCGTCGGCGAGGGGATCGCGAGAAGCGACGTCGACCGCGGCGATATCTTCCTCGCGACGAAGGTGTGGATCGACGAGCTCTCGCCCGCGGACGTGGCCTCCTCGACCCGCGAGAGCTTAGAGAAGCTCGGCGTCGACGCGGTCGACCTGCTCTACGTCCACTGGCCGGCCGGGGAGTACGAGCCCGGGGAGACGCTGCCGGCGTTCGCCGAGCTGCGCGACGACGGCCTGATCGACCGGATCGGCGTCTCCAACTTCGAGCCGGAACACCTCGACGCGGCGACGGACGCGCTCGGGGAGGCGCCGTTCGCGAACCAGGTCGAGATGCACCCGCTGCTCCGGCAGGAGGAACTCCGCGAGTACGCCGACGCCAACGGCGTCGAGCTCGTCGCCTACTCGCCGCTCGCGCGCGGCGAGATTCTCGACGACCCGGCCATCGTCGACATCGCGGAGAAACACGGCGTCAGCGCCGCGCAGGTGAGCCTCGCGTGGCTCCGCGAGACGGGCGTCACCGCCATCCCGAAGGCGACCGGGATCGACCACATCCGCGACAACCTCGCGAGCGTCGACCTCGACCTCGACGACGAGGACGTCGAGGCGATCGACGCGCTCGGCCGGACGGACCGCCAGCTCAACCCCGACTTCGGCCCGGACTGGTAAGCGCCCGACGCGCCGCTCACTCGGACGCGAGCGGCAGCGACACCGTGATCCGGTTCCCGCGCCCGCCGCCGCCCCGGCCGCGCGCGTCCTCGCCCGTGCCGACATCGACCGACACGTTCCCGTTCGACAGCTCCACGCTCCAGTAGACGAGCCAGAATCCGAGCCCGCTGCTGTGGTACACCTGGCTCATGTCGTGGTCGCCGGTGAGCACGTCGACCTCGACGGCCGGAATGGGCGGCAGGTCGTCCTCGACGACGAGCTCGGCGCCCGCCTCGGTGCGGCGGAGGCCGACCGTCACCGTCGGCGCCCCGTCGCTGTGCTGGAACGGGTTCTCCAGGAGCTCGATCACCGCCGACCGGAGCTCGCAGCGCCCGTCGACGACGACCGCGTCGAGGTCCCCGACCGCGATCGACCCCTCCGGGTACCGCCCGCGGACGGTCTCGACGGCCTCCTCGATCACGCCCCGGAGGTCGATCGCGTCGGTCTCCCGCTGGTCGGTGATGAGCTCGATGACCTCCCGCTCCTTCTGGGCGGTGTCGAGGAGGCTCTCGCCGACCCGCCGGATCACCGCCGTGTGCTCCGCCGACTCGGGCACTTCGGCCTCCAGCTCCTCGACCGTCCCGAGGACGATGTTGAGGTCGTTCCGGAGGTTGTGACGCAGGAGGTTGTCCATCACGACGAGCTGGCGCTCGCGCCGCCGCCGGTCCGTGACGTCCTTCGTGAACCCCGTGATCCGGACGACCTCGCCGTCCTCGGTGATCGGCTCCCCCTGGACCCAGACCCACCGCTTGTAGTTCTCCGCGGCGTTCACCCGGTACTCCATATCGACCGACGAGCCCGCCGAGAGTGCCTCCATCGCCTCTTTGACCGCGGCGCGATCGTCCGGGTGGACCGCGTCGAGGAACGTCGAGGGATCGCCTCGGACCTCGTCGAGCGAGGCCCCGTATATGTCCTCGTACGCCGGGTTGGCGAAGAGCAGCTCCGACCAGTCGGCGTCGAACATCCAGAGGACGTCGCTGGAGACGGCGGCGATCTCCCGGAGGTGTGCGGTCGCCGCCTCGCGTTCGCGCTCGGCCTCTACGCGGTCGGTGATGTCCCGCGAGCTGACGACGAACCCGTCGAGCTCGCCGTCGGTGAGGTTCGACATGCGGCTCTCCAGCCACACCCACGACCCGTCGCGGGTCCGGTGTCGGTACTCCGTCGTGACCTCGGTGAACTCGTCGGTCCGGATGGCCTCCTCGAAGGTGCGCCGCACGGCCTCCCGCTCGTCGGGATGGACGTACTCGAAGGCGTTCGTCCCGACGAGCTCGTCCGGCTCGAATCCGAGGATCCCCTCCGCGGCCGCGTTGACGTACGTGTAGGTCCCCTCGTCGTCCAGCAGGGCGACCTTGTCCTGGGCCTGGTCGAGGAGCAGCCCGTGCGGGTCTGACCGACTCATCCCGTCATCCTCTCTCGCGTACCTGTATAACCGTCACGGCCGTTCGGAGCGGCGTGAAACGCAGCCGGAACCGATCAGACGTGTTCCGCGAGGAAGTCGACGATCTCGCGGTACGCCTCGATCCGGTTGTCGAGCTTCGCGAACCCGTGCCCCTCGTCGTCGAAGATCAGCTTCCGGACCGGGACGCCCTGTTCGCGCGCCTCCTCGACGATCTGCTCGGCCTCCCCGACGGGCACCCGCGGGTCGTTCTCGCCGTGGAGGACGAAGAGGGGGGCCTCGATCCGCTCGATGTTGTTGATCGGGGAGACGGACTCGAGGAACTCGCGGTCCTCGTCGAGCGAGCCGTACTCGGCCTCGCGCAGCGACCGGCGCCAGTCGCCGGTGTTCTCTAAGAACGTGACGAAGTTCGCGATGCCGACGATGTCGACGCCGGCGGCCCACAGCTCCGGGAACTCCGTCAGCGACGCCAGCACCATGAAGCCGCCGTAGGAGCCGCCCATCGCGACGACGCGGTCCGGGTCGACCTCGGGGTGGTCGTGGAGCCACTCGACGCCCTCGCGGACGTCCGTCACGGAGTCCATCCGATTCTCCACGTCGTCGAGCCCGGAGTAGGCCTTCCCGTACCCGGAGGAGCCGCGGACGTTGGGCTCGAACACCGCGTACCCGTTGTTCAGCAGGTACTGCGTGACGGAGGCGAAGGAGGGGCGCCGCTGCGACTCCGGCCCGCCGTGGATGTCGACGACGACCGGGTAGCCCGACTCGGGCGGCTCCGTCTCGGGCACGGAGAAGAACGCGGGGATCTCCCTACCGTCGAAGGTGGGGTAGTGGACCAGCTCCCGCTCGACGAACGTGTCCGGAGGGATCCCCGCGGTCGAGGCGCGGGTCCACCGCTCCGCCTCGCCGGTGGTCGCCTCGACGACGTACACGTTCGCGTTGTGCGTGCTCCCCGTCGCCGTCACCGCGAACCGCTCGCCGTCGGGGCCGAAGCTCACGCCGCCAGCGACGCCGTCCGGGAGGTCCGGCGTCGGGAACGCGTCGACCCGGGCGGGCGCGACGAGCTCGCCGGCGGTGAGCTCGGTGTAGCCGTCGACGTTCCGGGAGTAGACGATCCGCCGCGAGTCCTCGTCTATCGCCACGCCGTCGACGTTCCACTCGCCGCCGTCCGCGACGACGGCGAACTCGCCGGTCTCCAGATCCAGCCGCTCCAGCCGGAGGGTGTCGGTGTCGCGGTCGGTGACGAGGTAGACCCCCTCGCCGTCGGGCCCCCACTCCGGGCCGGAGTACCGCACGTCCCCCTCGTGGGGCGTGTGGTGGGTCAGGTCGCCGGTCGCCAGGTCGAGGGTGTACACGTCGTGGTCGAACGAGGAGTGGGCCTCGTGGACGATCAACCGGTCGTCGCTCGGCGACCAGCCGGCGACCGAGAGCCAGCCGTCGCCCTCGTACACGAGTTCGGCGTCGTCGCCCGTCTCGTCGCGGCCCTGGACGTACACGTCGAAGACGGCCTCGTCGCGCCGGTTCGACGCGAACGCGAACCGGTCGCCGGAGGAGTCCCAGCCGCCCCACCGGTGCTTCGCATCGGGCATGTCGGTGAGGTCCGTGATCGCGCCCGACTCGTAGTCGAGCCGGTACAGCTGCGCGCGCTCGTTGCCACCCTCGTCCATGCCGAAGACGGCCTCGGCGCGCTCCGGCGAGGAGTCGACGAAGGAGACGGACTCCTCGAAGAACGTGTGCTGTTCGGGCCACGACTCGGGCTCGCGGACCGACCACACCTGACCCGTGCCGGTCGTGTTGAGCAGGAACGAGAGTCGGCCGTCGGGACCGAGGTCTGCGCCGCCCGCGTTCCGCACGTTGAGGTAGCGTTCGATGTCGTACTGTCGCATGGGAGCCCGTTCCGGGCGCGCCGTGAAACAGCTTCGGGTGACGGAACCCGCGGTGCGGGTCCGGCGTCCCCTCGAGATGCCGTGTCTTTTTATCGGCGCCCCCCGTGCGGTCGCCGTATGCGCGTCGCGTTCGTCTCGCTTTTCGCCCCCGGACACGGGGAGACCCCGGCGCGAACGCGGACGCTCCGGACCGCCCGCGGCCTCGCCGCCAGCGGCCACGAAGTCGTCTGGCTCTGCGCCCGGTGGTGGGGCGGGGACCACGACGCCTTCGACGAGGACGGGATCGAGTACCGGTCGGTCACCGCCGAGCCCGCGCCCGCGGCGTTCGCCGCGCGGCTCCCGCTCGCACTCCGCCGCGTCGGGCCCGACGTCGTCCACGCGGTCAACAGCCCGCCGACGCCCGCCCTCGCCGCGACGGTCGCCGGGTCGCTCTCGCGGGCCCCGGTCGTCGTCGACTGGTGGCGCGACCACCCGGCCGACGCCCGCCGCTGGTACCGGCCGCTCGCGCGGCGCGCGGACGCGGTGACGGCCCCGTCGCGGACCACCAAGACGCGCGTCCGCGAACACGGCGCCGACGGCGACGACGTGCGGGTGCTCCCCGAGAGCATCGACTTCGGCGCCGTCGAATCCGCGGGCGTCGACGACCGGTTCGACGCGGTGTACTCGCGGCGGCTCGACCGCCACGCCAACGTCGAGACGTTCCTCCTCGGGCTGGCCGAGCTTCGCGGCCGCGACTGGACCGCGGCGGTGATCGGCGACGGCCCCGAGCGCGGCCGGATCGAGGCGACCGCGGGCGACCTCCGGATCGGCGACCGGGTCGAGTTCCTCGGCGACCTGCCGGCCGAGGAACGGATTCCGATACTTAAAGGAACGCACGTCGCGGTGGCGACCGCGACGTGGGAGACGTTCGCGACCGACCTGCTGTGGGCGGTCGCGTGCGGCTGCGTCGCCTTAGTCGAGTACCAGGCCGACTCCAGCGCCCACGAGCTCGTCGAGGGGCGCGAACGCGGCCGGCTCGTGACGAGCCCGGCCGAGCTGGCCGACGAGTTCGTCGCGGTCGGCGACCTCGAACGCCGCGCGGTCGACCGCGAGTTCGCCTCGTTCGACCACGACGCGGTGATCGACCGCTACACGGCGCTGTACGAGGAGCTCGTCGACGGGGAGTGAGAGCGGACACGGCGAAAGAAATCGGTCGCGGTCCGCTACGCCTGGTCCTGCCCGGTGATCGTGCCGCCGTACTTCATGAAGACGAACGCCAGTCCCAGCGTGCTCACCATCGCGATGAACGTCGCGATACCGAGCGCCCGGGCGGCGTCCGGGACGAACACCGCGTTCGAGCTCCCGCCGCCGCCGACCTCGACGGTGGCGACGTCGCCGCCGACGGCGAGGCCGCCGTGCATGCCGACCGCGGTGTGGGGCACGCAGTGGTAGTGGGTGATACCGGCGTCCTCGCTCGAGGTCTCGTACTCGTAGGTGTACCCCTCCTCACCGACCGGGGCGCCGCTGTCGAGGCTGGCCGGGCCCCCGCCCTCGACCGTCTGGACGTTGTGAGACCCCCCAGCGCCCGTCCACTCCCAGGTGACCGTCGTCCCCTCGTCCACCCAGACGAGCGTCGGGTCGAACGCGAGTCCCTGGTCGCCGGCGCCGACCGAGACGGTCACCGAGTCCTGGCCGCGGGCGTCGGTGTACGACCCGACGTTCCCGACGGCGGCGCTCGGCCAGTCGGGTTCCACTTCCTGTGCAGCCGCCGTCCCCGCCGTCGCCGTCGCCGCGCCGGCGGCGGCCGTCGCACCCGCGGCCGTCCGCATGAACGCGCGCCGAGAGACGTCGTCCGAACTCATACGCTCCGGTTCGTGGCGCCCCGTAGTGAATATGTTGATCCGAACGCGGGATCACTGTTGAACGACGACCACCCCCGAAGCCCCAGCCGCTCGGCTGTACGTGGCTACTTATAAATCGACGATCGATGCGACCGCCTCCGAAGCCCCAGCCGCGAGGCGGCCGCACGCTCGCTGTGCTCCTCGTCACTCGCTCCGCTCGTTCCTGCGGTGCTTGCGTCGCCTGCGGCCGCCTCGCGACTGCCCCTTCGAGTCCCTCCCCGCACAGCACCGCCCCGCGCCTCACCCCTCCCCAGCCTCGTCGCTCACTGCGTTCGCGACTCCCTCGCGCGTGCTCCTCGCGGCCTCCGCTTCGCTCCGGCCGCTCGGTGGCACGCGCCACTGCTCGGCGTGTTCGTTTATAAGGGTGACTCGCCACCGCGGTCGAGTGTTTAAAAGGATCTACCGCCGGATCCCGTCGAGATCGTCGAGGAACGCCCGCAGCGTCGCCCGCGTCACGTGCGGCATACACACCACGCGGAGCGCTCCGGTCCCGGTCCGCGACGCCTTCCAGCCGGCGTCGCGGAGCGCCGCGAACTCGGACTCGGGGACCGCCGCGACGACGAGCGGGAGTTCCGGATCGACGACGTCGTACCCGCGGTCCGCGAGTTCCGCCGCGAGCCAGTCGGCGTTGTCGGCCGCCCGTTCCGCGGCCTCGCGGTAGCCGTCGGGCCACAGCGCGTCCATCGCCGCGACGGCGCCGGCGACGCCAGCACCGCTTCGGGTCCCGGTCAGCGTCGCCTGCGACCGGGACTCCAAGTACGGCGTGTCGACCGCGAGCGCGTCGAGCGCGGCGTCCTCGCGGGCCAGCAGGCCGCCCGCCGGCACCGGCGCCTGCCCGAACTTGTGGGGGTCGATCGTCACCGTGTCGACCGGCGCGTCCGCGAACGACCAGTCGCGGTCGGTAAAGGGGAGAACGAACCCGCCCCACGCGGCGTCGACGTGGACCCGCGCTCCGGCCTCGTCGGCTATCGCCGCCAGCTCCGGGATCGGGTCGACTCGGCCGTGCTCGGTGCTGCCGGCGACGGCGACGACGAGCGCGGTCCCGTCGTCGACCGCGGCCGCGACGGCGTCGGGATCGGCTCGGTACTCGTCGTCGACGGGGACCGTCCGGAGTTCCACGTCGAGCAGCGCCGCCGCCTTCGTGAACGAGAAGTGCGCGCTGGCGGGGGCGACGACGTTGACGTCGCGCTCGCCGGACGTGTCGTCGCTCTCGCCGTGTCGGTTCCGCGCCGACCGCACCGCCTGGATATTGGCCTCCGTGCCGCCCGAGGTGACGTACCCGGTCGCGTCGGCGGGGGTCGGATGCTCCGCGAGCGTCGCGAGCCCCTCGACCGCCCGTGCCTCCAGCTCCGCCACCGCCTCGTAGGTGGCGGGGTCGCCGGGGTTCGTCGCGAGGAACCGCTCGGCGGCCGCGCGGGCGGCCGGGTGCGGTTCGGTACACATCGAGGAGAGCACCCGGTCGAACGACTGCGGCTCCGGTTCCGGCTGTCGCATCTGCCCCCCAGTTGCCGCGGACGGCTCTTACCGGTTCCGTTCTCGGCTCCGGGAGACAAAAGTCGGCTCAGAGGACCTTAGCGGACCGAATCGAGCAGGAGACGCTGCTCGGTCCGCTTCACCTCGTGCTGGACGTCGCGGACCGCGTCGATGTTCGCGGAGATGGAGGAGACGCCCTTCTCGACGAGGAACTCGACCATCTCGGGCTTCGAGCCGGCCTGTCCGCAGATGCTGGTGTCGACGTCGAGCTCGCGACACGTTTCGATGGTGTGGCCGATCAGCCGCAACACCGCGGGATGAAGCTCGTCGAACCGGTCAGCCACGTGCCCGTTGTTGCGGTCGACCGCGAGCGTGTACTGCGTGAGGTCGTTGGTGCCGAAGGAGGCGAAGTCGATGCCGGCCTCCGCCAGGTCCTCGATCTGGAGCGCGCTGGCGGGCGTCTCGACCATCACGCCCCAGCGACGCGCCTCGGGGTCGATCCCGGCCTCGCGCATGTGGCCCGTGATCGCCTCCACGTCGGCCGCGTCGTTGACGAGCGGGAACATCACCTCTATGTTGTCGTACCCCATGTCGTAGAGGCGCGCGAACGCGGCCAGCTCCTGCCGGAACGGCTCGGGCTTGTCGAGGCTCCGCCGGATCCCGCGCCAGCCGAGCATCGGGTTGGGCTCGACCGGTTCGTCGTCGCCGCCCTCCAGCTCGCGGAACTCGTCGGTCGGCGCGTCGATGGTCCGCACCCGCACCGGTCGCGGGTAGAACTCGTCGGCGACGCGCCGGACGCCCTCGATGAGCTCGTCCTGATAGGCGCGGGCGCCGTGGTCCGCGATGTACTTCTCGGGCGTCTTCCCGAGCGACAGCACCATGTGTTCGATCCGGAGCAGGCCGACGCCGTCGGCGCCGGTCGCCGCGGCGCGCTCGGCCGCCTCCGGGATGGAGACGTTCACCTTCACCTCCGTCGCCGTCATCGGCTTGACGGGGGTCTCCGGGCGCGCGGCCTCCACCGGCTCGAACTCCTCGCCGGGCTCGGCCGACTCGGACTCGCCCGCCCGGACCGTCCCCTTGTCGCCGTCGAGAGTGACGTGTTGCCCGTCTTCGAGGACCCGCGTTCCGTTGCCGGTCCCGACGACCGCGGGGACGCCGAGCTCCCGGGAGATGATCGCGGCGTGGCTCGTCATCCCGCCCTCGTCGGTGACGATGCCGGCGGCGCGTTTCATCGCGGGCACCATGTCGGGCATCGTCATCTCCGTCACCATCACGTCGCCCTCCTGGACCTGGTCGAGGTGATCGAGCTTGTGGACGATCCGAACGGTGCCGGAGACGACGCCTGGACTGGCGCCGAGCCCGTCGACGAGGCCGTCCGCGTCGTCGTCCGCACCGGTCCCGCCGCTCGCGGTCGTCCCGCCGTTCGGCCCCGTCCCCGTCACCCCGCCGTCGCCGTCGGCGGCCGCCGCCTCGGCTTCCCCGCCCGCGCCGGCCCCGTTTGCCCGCGACTCGCCCCCGCTCGCGCCAGCCTCGTCGCCGGCGTCCTCGCGGATCGTGGTGATCGGGCGCGACTGGAGCATGTATATCTCGCCGTCGTAGATCGCCCACTCGACGTCTTGGGGGGCGCCGTAGTGCCCCTCGACGCGCTCACCGAGTTCGACGAGGTCGCCGATCTCCGCGTCGGAGAGGACCCGCTCGTTCCGCCGGTCCTGGTCGACGTCGAGCTGGACCGTCTCGCCGGTCTCCGCGTCTTTCACCATCTCCACCTTCTTGTCCGCGACGGTCACCTGGTCGACCGCGCCGCGCTCGCGGTCGTACACGTAGTTGTCGGGCGAAACGGTGCCGGAGACGACCGCCTCGCCGAGCCCCCACGCGGCCTCGATGGTGACCTGCGGCTCGCCGGTCGAGGGGTGGCTGGTGAACATCACGCCGGACTTCTCCGCGTCGACCATCCGCTGGACGACGACCGCGATGTCGACCTCGGAGTGCGGGAACCCGCGCTGCTGTCGGTAGTAGATCGCCCGCTGGGTGAAAAGCGAGGCCCAGCACTCCTTCACGCGCCGGAGGAGGTCGTCCTCGCGGACGTTGAGGAACGTCTCCTGCTGGCCGGCGAACGACGAGTCGGGCAGGTCCTCGGCCGTGGCGGACGAGCGGACCGCGACGAACGCCTCCTCGCCGTCCTCGCCCATCTCTCGGTACCGGTCGAGGATCTCCTCGCGAACCGTCTCGGGGAACGGGGTGTCGAGGATCAGGCGCTCAGCGGTCGCCTCGGCCTCGCGGAGCGCGGCGGAGTCCTCGGGGTCGACGTCGACCGCGTCGAACAGCTCCTCGTCGATCCCGGCCTCCTCGATGAACGTCCGATACGTGCCCGCGGTGACGGCGAACCCCGGCGGCACCGGGAGCCCAGCACCGATGAGTTCGCCGAGCGACGCGGCCTTTCCGCCGACGGTCCCGACGTCGTCGGCATCGACATCCTCCAGCAAGAGTACTGCCATTCGTGTACCCGGAGGATCCGCGAGACGACGTATGAAGCTTCCGACCGACGAAATACTGAATAAAAGATTACTCGCCGCCGAGTTGTGTCCGACGAACGAGTACGACCGAGCGGCTCGAACGGGACCGGCGCAGGCGACGGTCGCGTCGGCCGGACTCGATCGAGATTGCGTCGGCCGGACTCGGTCGAGATCGTCGGCCGGACTCGATCGAGATTGCGTCGGCCGGACCCGATGAAGAGAGAGTTCGCCCGGGCCGGGACGCGTGCGGGCGGCCGACGAAACGAGGGCCGAAGCGTCGGGGACAGCGAACCGAACCGCGGTCCGTACCCATCGGTACGGGCCGTTCCCGTCTATACTTACCTCTCGTTTCACGATCGGAATCCGTAACTCGTTACCGGGTCTGTAACACTTTTTTCCAGAATTTCGAGAGAGAAAAGTCTCGTGTGGCCGTCCTCTCAGTCCCTGCCGAGCCGCCGCCGTTCGTCGCGCAGCAGTCGCTCCCAGAGTCCGAACAGCCGGCTGTCGAGACCGTACGCCTCGTCGACGCGCCGGACCCAGCGGTCGTCGCCGAACAGGTGGCGCTGGAACCGACGCACGTCGGGTGAGAGCCGGTCGCGGTCGCCGCCGTAGTACGACAGCGACTCCTCGCGGGTCCGCGCGAGGAGGTCGGCGGGCACTTCGATGCCGTCGGCGGCGGCGACGTGGTCGAACCACTCCAGATGGAGCAGCGAGTCCGCGAGGAGGAAGCGCTCGCGGAACCCGGAGACCCGCGACAGCGCCGGTGCGCCGTCGATGCGGACGTCGGTCGGACGAGAGAATCGCGGCGCGGTCGCGGACACGGACGCGTTCTCGGCGACCGCGCCGGCGACGCGTCGAAGCCGCCAGTCGCCGTACCGGACGGGCGCGATCAGCGCGAGCTCGTACCACGTCGGTAACCACTCGCAGTACGGCTCCGAGAACGCGCCGTCCGCGAGCAGCGTCGCCGCGACCGAGCGCGCCTCGTCCGGAGTCAACGCTTCCGGGGCCGTCCGGAGGCGACGGACTGTCCGGTCGGAATCGAGCGAGTCGACGCCGCCGAATCCCATCCCCTCGGCGACGGCGGTCGTGTACGCGCGGCCGGCGGCGTACCAGGCGGCGAAGTCGGCGGGCGCCGTCAGCCGCAGGAGTCGGAGGACGGAGATACCGATCCGAGGGGCCGAGCCGAGATAACCGTTCGGTCGATCAGTCGTCGACTCCGCCTGCCCCGCCGGCATCGCTCCCGTCGGTACCGTCGATTCCGGCCGGAGTGCCGTCACCGCCTCCGTCGACTCCGGTCGACCCGTCGAGCGCGTCGTCCAGTCCCCACTCGGCGGCGCGGTCGCGGGCCTCCGACCGCGCCTGCTCGCGGATCGCGTCGATCCGGTCGTCGTCGTCGAGGAACGCCGCGACGGCGTCGTCCTCGTCGCCGGAGTCGCGCAGGCGCCCCTCGGGCGCCGCCCCGCGCGTCCGCTCGGCGAGGGCGGCGTCGTCGGCCAGTTCGGTCGCGGCCGCGGCGGGCCCCACCCGGAGCGCGTCCTCCTCGTGGGCCGCCGCCAGCCCGCTCGGATCGACGGCGTACAGCTCGACGCGATAGGGGCCGGGGACCGCGAGCTCCGCGAGCGCGTCCGGACCACCGTTGTCCGTCACCGTGTTGTACGCCAGCACGGGCACGCCGTCGTCAAACGTGAGGACGCCGCGGGCTTCGCCGGACAGTAAGAGGGTCTCCTGCGGGACGAGCGTCGCGTAACCGGTGAGTTCGCGGTCGAGCGCGCGCGACAGCGTCGTCGCCACGTCCGAGACGACGCGCGAGCGCAGGAGGGTTCCCCGCGGAATCGTGAGGCCGGCCGGCTCCGAGGAGCCGGTATCGGGCTCCCCGCTCATGGCGTGTCGGGGACGACCGCGCTGCGGAACCGGTCGGCGACCGCGTCGCCGTCGCCGTCGCGCACGTCGAGTCGGTCGGCGGCCCGGCGGTAGCGCGCGGCGGCCTCGCTCTCAGGCGCGTGTGCGAGCAGGGGCTCTCCGGCCCGCCGTGCCGCCCGGACGGCGTCGCTCTCGGGGACGTTCGCGAGGACGGGGCCGCCGAAGTGGCGCTCCGCCTTGGCGGCGACGTCGTCGGCCTCGTTCCGGACCTTGTTGAACAGGACGCCGGCGGTCTCCGTGCCGTACGAGCGCGCGTACTCCTGGACCTTCAGCCCGTCCGAGAGCGCGGGGATCGTCGGCTCGACGACGACCACGACGCGGTCCGCGAGCACGACGGGCAGGACGGCCGACTTCGACCCCAGCGCGGCCGGCGAGTCGAGCAGCAGCACGTCGGTGTCGCGCGCGAGTTCCGCCACCACGTCGCGGAGCCGCTCCGGCTCCGCGGCCTCGAAGCCGGCGAGCGAGGTGCCGCAGGGGACGACCGAGAGCCCGAACCGCTCGTAGGTCGCCTCGCTCACGTCCGTCGCGGTCCCCTCGACGAGGAGGTCGTGGAGGGTGGCCGTCGCGTCGTCGAGCCCGGCGTGAAAGAGGAGGTTCGCCATCCCGGTGTCGGCGTCCACGACCGTCACGTCGTGGTCGGCCGCGAGCGCCATCCCGAGCGCGAGCGTGCTCGTCGTCTTCCCGGTGCCGCCCTTTCCGCTGGCGACCGCGAACGCCTCGACCATGTCTCCCGCTCGCCCGCCGTTCCGAATAAAACCTCTTCATCGTCGGTCGCGGTGATGCTCACCTGCTGCGGATCGGGGTGGCGCGTGCCTGCGAGCGGCCCTCGGCCGCGAGCAGCACGCGCGAGGGAGTCGGCCGACCGGAGCGAAGCGGAGGGAGGCCGACGAGGCTGGGGAGGCGTGAGGTGCGGTTGCTGTGCGGTGCGGGGTGGGACTCAAAGGGGCAGCCGCGAGGACGAAGCACCGCGACGTAAGCACCGCAGGAACGAGCGAAGTGAGTGACGAGGAGCGCAGCGAGCCGCGCGAGTCCTCGCGGCTGGGGCTTTGGCGGTGTTCGCGGTCGATCTGTCGTTTGCTATTTATAAGTGAGCGGCTGGGGCTTTGGCGGTGCTCACCGCGGCGTCGTTGTTCATTTATCAGTGAGCCGTTGGAGAGTACCAGCACGCAGCGCTATCTCGCCGCCGCTGATCCACCCCTACTTCTCGTCCGAGCGCTTTTGATCACGCGGAACAAGACTCCGGTATGGCCGAAACGATCTCCGCCGACGAGTTCCGGGACAGGATCGACGCGCGGCGGCGCGGCGACCGGAAGTTCACCGTGGTCGACACGCGGCCCGAGGAGAGCTTCGCGGGGTGGCGCGTGGCCGACGCGGTCCACTACTTCTACAAGCCGTTCCACGAGTTCGACGTCGACGACTTCGAGCGCGAGACCGGCCTCTCTCCGGACGACACCGTCGTCACGATCTGCGCGAAGGGGAAGGCCTCCGACGACTTCGCCGCCGAACTCGACGCGGCCGGGTACGATGACGTGGTCGTCGTCGAAGACGGCATGCGCGGCTGGTCGGCCGTCTATGACCGAACCCCTGTGCCGCTCCCCGCAACGCCCCACTCAGCCCCGCCGCTCGATATCGTCCAGGTCCAGCGCCGGGCGAAGGGGTGTCTGGGGTACCTCGTAGTCGGGGGGCGCGAGGCGGGCGCGGCGGACAACGCGGATCACGTCCTCGCTAACTCCTCCGACTCCGACCGCGTCGCCGTCGCTAATTCCGACGGCTCACCCCGTATCGCCGTCGCTATCGACGTCTCCAGACACGGCGACGAGTGGGTCGCGGCGGCCGCCGAGCGCGACGCGTCGATCGCGGCCGTCCTCGACACGCACGTCCACGCCGACCACCTCTCGGGCGGGCGAGCGCTCGCGGACGAGCTCGGCGTGCCGTACTACCTCCCGGCCGCGGCCGCCGAGCGCGACGTGGCACACGCCTTCGAGCCGATCGGGCGCAACGAGACGCTCGACGTCGGCGGGGTCGACCTGAAAGCGCTCGCGACGCCCGGCCACACCGACGACGGCGCGAGCTACCTCGTCGGCGACGCGGCGGTCCTCACCGGCGACACGCTGTTCACCGACAGCGTCGGGCGGACGGAACTCCAGTTCTCGGCGGGCAGCGGTGATGAAGGCGGATCGAATACGGGCGCCGCGGGCGCGGCCCGCCGGCTGTACGACTCGCTCCACGGGACCCTGCTCGCCGAGCCGGACGGCGTCGTCGTCTGTCCCGGCCACTTCGCGGTCGCGAACGACGGAACGACCGGTGAGGTCGAGCCGGGCGAACCCGTCTTCACGACGGTCGGGGACGCGCGCCGCGGGATCGGGATCCTCGACCTCGACCGGGAGGACTTCTTCGAGCGGATCACGCGGACGCTCCCGGAGAAGCCGCCGAACTACGAGTCGGTGATCGCGGCCAACCGCGGCGTCGAGTCGCCGCCGGACGAGACCGCGGCGATCGAACTCGAACTCGGCCCGAACCGCTGCGCGGCGGAGCCGGACGCCGGGTCCGCGGCGGACGACGACTGATCGGCGGTGCCGCCGTCGCCGCGGACCGACCTACTCGTCGTGGATGAAGACGAGCCGCTTCGACTCCGTGTTAACTAAACAGAGGTCGATCCCGTCGCGGGTCGCGCCGATCTGCTGCCAGCCGTGGTCGCTGACGAACAGCGTCTGGAAGACGCCGCGGTCGCAGTCGGGGTTCGGACAGCCGACGCCCGCCGCGTTCTTGTAGACCGTCGTCCCCCCGCCTGAACTCTGTCGCACCAGCCCGTCGGTCAGCGACCGGAACTCCTCCGCGGACATCGGACTCTCTCTGTCGTCGTCTCCCATGCCTCCGGGTTCGGAGGCGACCGTCTAAAAACCGCCTGCCTGTGGCAACTACTGGCACGGCACCTGAGGAAGCGACCGCCGGGAGCGCCCCCTCACTCCGCGTCGTGCTTCGCCCGCTCCGCGTGGGCGTCCGCGAGCCGCGTCGGCTCCGGGAGCTTGTACCCCGCACAGAGCGCCGCGACGAGGTCGACCGCCGTCTCCGCCGACACCCGGTGGCCGGGGCTCACGTAGAGGGGGTTCACCCGCCTGCTGTTCGGGTACTGGCGCGACTGGAACGCGTGCCCGATGACGGTCCCCGGCTCGGCGGTCGTCACCGCGTCGTCGGCGCGGACCGGCGTCCGCCAGCCCGCGGGGCGCTCGCTCGTCGACTCGTCGGGTTCGCCACAGAGGAGGCTCTTCGCGACGCCGACGCTCGGAACGTCGTGTAGGACGCCGACGTGGGTCGCGAGCCCCGCCTCCCGGAAGTGGATCCGACCGGAGCCGTCACAGACCAGCAGGTCGGGGTCGGCGTCGAGCGCGTCGAGCGCGGCCAGTATCGGTTCGCCCTCCCGGAACGCGAGCAGCCCGGGAACGTACGGGATCGACAGCGGCGTCGTCGCGCTCGCGTACTCGATCACGCGCCCGCCGCGGAGCGCGACCGCGGCGGAGACGGCGGCGTCGGGGCGGCCCTCGCCGCGGTCGGTGAGGAACGCTTGATCGACGCCGACGACGGTGGGCGCGTCGGGGTCGCCCGTCGAACCGCTCGCATCCGCCGATTCCGCGCCCGCACCGGCCCCCAACCGCTCCTGCGCGCCGTCGCGCGCCGGGGGCAGGCCGTCCGCGAGCGAGGCGGCCTCGTCGACCGCGACGGCGGCCGGGTCGAGCGCGTGGTCGTCCTCGAACGTCGCGGCCGCCGCGATGTCGCGCTGGAGGGCCTCCATCTCCGCGCGCGACAGCGACGGGTCCGGGCGGAGGGCGGGCCGCGCGAGGCCCATCAGAACCGCCCGCCGGGACCGCCGGGGCCGCCGGGACCGCCCGGACCGCGTGCGCCGCCCATCGAGACCCCGCCCATGCCGCCAGCGGAGCGCGCGAGCCCCTCGTTGCGCTTCCCGAACGCGAGGCCGATGGCGAAGCCGATCAGGTGCGCGAGGTGCGCGATGCCGCCGACGCCGCCGGTGCCGCTCGCGACCACGAGCGCCGCGGAGACGGCCGCGATCCCCCACGTGAGGTACTTGATCTTCATCGGGATCACGAAGAAGAGGAGGACCTGCATGTTCGGCCGCCAGACGGTGAGGACGCCTAATATCGCGAATCCGGCGCCGCTGGCGCCGAGGACGCCCGTCGGCGGGGCGTTCGTCGCGACCGCGAAGAGGACGTGGCCGAGTCCCGCGGCGATCCCCGCGCCGAAGAAGAACCCGACGAACTTCTTCGATCCGACGGCGCGCTCGACGAGCGGGCCGAAGAACAGGATCACGATGCTGTTGCCGATGATGTGGAACAGCTGTCCGGGCGCGTGCGAGAACACGGACGTCACCCACGTCCAGACGTTCGCGATCGCCTCCGACCGGAGTACGAACAGCGTGTTGTGGAGCGCCTCCCCGCCGACGAACAGCGTGACCCACTGCGCGATAAACGTCACCCACATCGCCAGCAGGATGGCGTACGTCGCGTTGTTGCGGAAGTAGCTCACCAGCCCGCCGGTGCCGGTTTCGCGGTCGATCCGGCGTTTGAAGCGGTCGACGATCCCCGCGGAGGTGCGCCCGCCGGTCCGACCGCCGGTGTCGGCCGCCGACTCGCCCTCGACGCTCTCGTCGAAGCCGCTGTCGAAGACGCCGCCGGGGTCGTCCCACCCGGCGAGGCCCGGACAGTCGTGGTTCTCCGGCAGTCGGTGGTCGGCGCAGAACGTCTGGCCGCACCGCTTACACTGGTACGGGAGGTTCTCGTACTCCCCGCACTCGTCGCACGTCGCCATTGCCGGCACTTACGGGGGCGGTCGTAAAGCGGTTTGGCTCCGCGACGAACGCGACGGGGAGCCGCCGGCGCGACGAGCCGACGGCTGGCGAGCGGCTCAAACCGGTCGGCGGTCGGTCGCGTTCAGCGCAGGACCCGCGTGGCCACTATCGCGACGGCGACCCCGGCGACGGCGACCCCGACGAGGGTCGGGACGAGTCGACCGGACCCCCACTCCCAGCCGAGGACGCGGGTTCCGACGACCGCGACGAGGGCGACCAGGAGGCCGAACGCGGAGACCAGCGGCGACTGATCCGATTCGAGGAGGGCCATCTCACCCGCAGTATTCGACGGCGACCGTCAAAAGTATTCATCCCGTTCGACCGAACTGCGACCGCCTACGCGTCCGCTCCGCCCTCTCTCAGCCCGTCGATCAGCTCTCTAAGCGTCGCGAGCGGGTACTGCCCGGGCGCGGTCGCGTTCGCGGGGTCGACTGGCGCGTAGCCGATCCTCGAGCCGTAGAGGGGCGTGACGGCGCGGGTGTGCCGGCCCGGCTCGCCCATGCACATCGTCGCGACGCGGTGGCCCGCCGCGGTCGCCTCGTGGGTCGCCTCGATCATCGCGAGCGCGTCGGCCGGCGCGGTCGCGGTCGTCGCCAGTTTCCCCACGTCGCCCTCGCTCGCGGCGTCTGCGAGCAGGTCCACGAGCGCGGCGGGCTCGGGCGTCGACTCGAAGTCGTGGACGGACGCGACCACCGCGACGCCCGCCTCGCGGGCCGCGTCGCGCAGCGCGGTCGCGTGCGACGCCTCGGCCGGCTCCGGGTGCGTCCCCCGCAGCGCGGCGAGCTCGACGTCGACCGCGGCGACCGACTC
Organism: Halorubrum sp. SP9; assembly: GCF_005435015.1. Lineage (NCBI taxonomy): Archaea > Methanobacteriati > Methanobacteriota > Halobacteria > Halobacteriales > Haloferacaceae > Halorubrum > Halorubrum sp. SP9. The sequence continues at coordinate 19,598 of NZ_SGXU01000023.1, read as the reverse complement.
GCGACCGATCGCGTCCGAGAGCGCGTCGTACCGGCCGAGCCCCTCGGCCTCGCCGCCCTCCCACGACGCCCGGTTCGTGACGACGAGCGGAAGCTCGCCGTCATAGCTCGCCAGCTGGTCGAGCGGGTCGCTCGCGAGGTCCATCCGGAACTCCACCGCGTCGGCGTGCTCGCGGGCCGCCGACTCCTCCGAGAGGTCGGCCGTGCTCGCGGTCAGGACGAACTCCTCGAACATACGCGGGCGTTCCGCGGGCGGGGACTTATGCCTGTGCGTCCGGCTCGCGACGGACCGCGGAAGCGGCGAAGAGGCGGCGGAAAAAGCGGCGGCTTACGCGACGAGGCCGTCCTCGGCCTCCAACAGCTCGTGGTAACGGTTCCGGATAGTGACCTCGGAGATGTCCGCGACCTCCGAGACCGCGGCCTGCGTCGTCTTCTCGTTGGTGAGGAGCGCGGCGGCGTAGACCGCGGCCGCGGCGAGGCCCACGGGCGACTTGCCCGAGTGGACGCCCTTCTCCTTGGCGTTGCGCAGGAGGCTCTTGGCGCGCATCTCGGACTCCTCGGAGAGTTCGAGGTCCGAGGCGAACCGCGGGACGTACTGCTCGGGGTCGGCCGGCTTCACTTCGAGCTTCAGCTCGCGGACGACGTAGCGGTACGTCCGGGCGATCTCGGCCTTCTCGACGCGCGACACGTCGGCGATCTCGTCGAGGCTGCGCGGGACGCCGGCCATCCGGGCGGCGGCGTACACGCAGGAGGTGGAGACGCCCTCGATGGAGCGGCCGGGAAGGAGGTCCTCGTCGAGCGCGCGGCGGTAGATGACGCTGGCGGTCTCGCGGACGTTGTCCGGGAGGCCCTGCGCGGAGGCCATGCGGTCGATCTCGCCGAGCGCCTGCTTCAGGTTGCGCTCCTTGGAGTCGCGGGTGCGGAACCGCTCGTTCCACTTGCGGAGCCGCTGCATCTTCTGGCGCTGGCGCGCGCCGAGCGACCGGCCGTACGCGTCCTTGTCGCGCCAGTCGATGTTCGTCGAGAGCCCCTTGTCGTGCATCGTGTTGGTGGTCGGGGCGCCGACGCGGCTCTTCTCGTCCTTCTCGCGGGAGTCGAACGCGCGCCACTCCGGCCCGCGGTCGACCGAGTCCGCCTCGACGACGAGCCCGCAGTCGCTACAGACCGTCTCGCCGTGCTCCTCGTCGTTGATTACGTGGCCGCCGCACTCCGGGCAGCTGAGCGTCTCGTCGGTGCTCTCCGATTCCTCCTCGTTCGTCTCCGTTCGGGAGCGACTCCCCCGTTTGTGTAGTCGTTCACTCATAGCTCGGTTGCCCCCGGAAACTGAAACTGCCCGAGAGCGATCTTGGTTTACCGTCGGCGGAACACAACTTAAAACGACCGGAACGTGTCGCTCGAATCCCGACGAAAGGACACGATCTATCACGTGTTTTCGGCGATCGCACAACCGCCCGGACCGAAACCGTTGACACGCTCGCGTCCGGACCGGGTCGCATGGCCGCTTCCCGCGTCGTCTCCCTCGCGCCGAGCGCGACCGCGACGGTCGCCGCGCTCGGCGCGGCCGACCGCCTCGTCGGCGTCACCGCCCACTGCGAACTCTCGGACGACCCGGACGCCGGGTCCGCGCACGGCGAGGGCTCCCCGACCGTCGTCGGCGGCTGGCTGAATCCCGACCTCGACCGCGTCGTCGACCTCGACCCCGACGTCGTCCTCACGAGCGACGCCCTCCAAGCCGACCTCGCGGACGACTGCCGCGACCGCGGCCTCGACGTCGCGCACCGGGAGCCCGCGACGCTCGACGACGCGGTCGAGGGGTTCGCCGCCCGCGGCGCCGACGTCGAGCGCCCCGAAGCCGGCGAGCGACTCGCGGCCGACGCCCGGGACCGACTCGACCGGATCGCCGACGCCGTTGCCGACCGCCCGCGCCCGACCGCGTACTGCGAGGAGTGGTCGGACCCGCCGATGGCGGCCGGCAACTGGGTCCCCGACGCCGTCCGCGCCGCGGGCGGTCGCTACCCGTTCGTCGACCCCGGCGAGCGCTCCCGAGAGGTCGACCCCGCCGCGGTCGCGCGGGCCGACCCCGACCACGTCGTCGTCCACGTCTGCGGGCACGGCGACCGCGTCGACCCCGCGACCGTCGCCGAGCGCGACTGGGTCGACGCCCCCGTCCACGTCGTCGACGACTCCCTCCTCAACCAGCCGAGCCCCGCGCTCATCGACGGGGTCGAGCGGCTGGCGCACTTGCTCCATCCCGAGGCGTTTTCGGCCGCGGGCGACGACCCGGAGGCATGACGACCCTGCGAGTCGGCGTCGGCAGCGGCAACCCGGTGAAGCGACGCGCGGTCGAACTGGCGCTCGGATCGGCGGCGGACGCCGACCTCCCCGGCGGTCCGACGGGCGTCGCGATCGAGTCGGTCCCCGTCGACTCCGGCGTGAGCGAACAGCCCACGGGCCACGCGGAGACGATCGCGGGCGCCGAGAACCGCGCCGTTGCGGTCCTCGACGCGGAACCGAGGGACCGCGACGCCGCCCCGGACGACGGCGCGACGTACGACCTCGGCGTCGGGATCGAGGGCGGCGTCGCGGGGTTCGACGGGGCCGACGGCCGCTACCTGATCATGTGGGCGGCGGTGACGGACGGCGATCGGGTCGGCCGCGCCGCCGGGCCGAGCCTCGCGCTTCCGGGAGACGTCGCCGCCCGCATCGACAACGGGGAAGAGCTGGGGCCGGTGATGGACGGCCTGCTCGGCACCGACGGCGTCGCGACGCGCGGCGGCGCGGCCGGCGCGCTCACGAACGGCCGCGTCGACCGGGCGGAGGCGCTCGCGGTCGGGGTGAGCGGCGCGCTCGGTCCGTTCGTCTCCGAGCTGTACTGACCTCTCGCCGCCGCCGCCCTGCGTCGCCGTCGCCGTTCGAAGACCGTACCCAAACGGGGTCGTGGAGCGCCGCTCTCGCCCCCGTCGCGGCGCGAAACCGCACGACGGCAGCGTGTTAACTCGGTCTACCAACCGCCTTATGCGCGGTGACGCCCTGATCCCTGTATGAGCACTGCCCACCCGGACGCGGTCGCGGCCGAATCGACGGGCCTCTCCGCGAAACAGGCGCGCATCCTGCGGTACCTCCGCGAGAACGCGGCCGACCGGACGTACTTCAAGTCGCGACTGATCGCCGACGACCTCGACCTCTCCGCGAAGGAGGTCGGCGCGAACATGGGCGCCGTCGCCGACGCGGCCACCGACGTCGACGTCGAGAAGTGGGGCTACTCGTCGGGCACGACGTGGATGGTCACGGACTGACCGGGGCGTCCGGCGTCGCGCGGTCGCCCGAACTCAGGGGTCGTACGCGACCAGCGACGCGGCGTCGTCTGCGAACGCGACCGCCTGGGCGTCGAAGGAGTCCGCGTACCGGACGACGAGCGTGAGCAGCCGCTCCGGTTCGGTCAGCGCGTAGCCGCCGGTCCGGTCGAGCAGACCGGCGCCCTCGAGGTCCGCGGCCGCGGCGCTTATCGTCGGCCGGGAGACGTCGAGGGCGCTCGCGAGGTCGGCGCCCGTCGCGTCGGGGTCGCGCAACAGCGCGAGGATCATCCCGCGGGGCGTCTCTCGGCGGAGGTAGCCGAGCGCGCGCTTGTCGGTCTCGTCGAACCGGCCGGCGGGGAAAAAGCGCCGGTAGTCGGCGTCCTTCACCGACTCGATCGCTCTCTCTTCCTCGAGTTTCCGGAGGTGGTACTGCGCCTCGCCGGTCCCGAGCCGGAGGTCGTCGCGGAGCTTCGAGAAGTGCGCGCCGGGGGTCGTCGGCACGTAGCCGCGGATCGCCTTCCGCGTCTCGTTGGCGTCTTCGGCCCCGTCGTCGGCGCTCGCGACCCCGACGAACGGCGCGGCGGCTCCGACCGCGGCGAACCGCCGGAGCGTTTCGCGTTTCTGCCCGTCGAACCCCTCTGTCACGGCCGTACTAGTCTGCGGCTCGACAAAAACACTTCGCTCGGGGATCGACCCGCTGAGAAAGGCCGCTGCTTCGATGGCGTCGCGCGCCCTACTTCTCCGTCTCCACTTCCGCGGGCGCCTCCTCGTCGTCCATCTCCTGGATGACCTCGTCGGCGGACCTGATGCTCGCGCCGGCGTCGCCCGCCTTCACGGCCTCGGCCTCCTTCTCGAGCTCCTCGACGTCCATCTCCGCGGACTCCTCGATCTGCCCGAGGATCTCGTCGATGTCGTCGAGCCCGAGCATCTTCCGGGTGTCGGCGTCGAACTCCTTGCCGTCGAGCCCCTCCATCTGCTGGACGTCGGAGCCGGAGAGCGCTTTGCCGTAGCGGCCGACGAGGCTGGTGAGCTCCTGCGGGAGGACGAAGGTGGTGGACTCGCCTTTCCCGATCTCTTCGAGGGTCTCCATGCCGCGCTCGATGATGGCGCGCTCGCCCATCGACTCGGCGGAGCGCGCGCGGAGCACGGTCGAGATCGCGTCCCCCTGCGCCTCGAGGATCTGGGACTGCTTCTCCCCCTGCGCGCGGATGATGTTCGACTGCTTGTCCCCCTCCGCCTGCTCGACCGCGGAGCGGCGTTCCCCTTGCGCCTCGAGGATCATCGCGCGGCGGCGGCGCTCGGCGGAGGTCTGCTGCTCCATCGCCTGCTGGACGTCCTTCGAGGGGTTGACCTCGCGGACCTCGACGCTCTCGACGCGGATCCCCCACTCGTCGGTGGGCTCGTCCAGTTCCTTCCGGATCTTCGCGTTGATCTCCTGGCGCTTGTTCAGCGTGTCGTCGAGTTCCATGTCGCCGAGGACGGCGCGGAGGGTGGTCTGCGCGAGGTTCGAGACGGCCTTCTTGTAGTCGTCGACCTCGAGGAACGCCTTCTTGGCGTCCATCACCTTGATGTAGACGACCGCGTCGGCGGTCACGGGCGAGTTGTCCCGCGTGATCGCCTCCTGACGGGGCACGTCCAGCGTCTGGGTCCGCATGTCGAACGCGTACGTCCGCGAGACGAACGGCGGGATGAGGTTGATCCCCGGTTCGAGCAGCTTCCGGTACTCGCCGAACACCGTGAGCGTCTTCTTCTCGTAGGCGTCGACGATCTCGAACGACTGCCAGAGCGTGACGACCACGAGCAGGAGCGCGAGCAGGCCGACGCCCACGAGCCCGAACCCGAGGCCGGATTGGAGGGTGACCGGATCCATGCCTCCCGTTTAGGCTATCGCACGCTTAATAGTTCGCCCGCCGGGACTCGAATCGGCTCGCCGTCCCTCGGTCGGCGCACGGCGGACCCGAACCGCTCTCCGACGCCGCGCCAGCCGACGCGCTTCGCCGTCTTCGGACGCGTCTACTCCCCGTCGAACGCCGCCGCGACGTTCTCCAGCGCCGCCCGGAGCTGTCGCTCGTTGAACCGGCGAATCACCGGCGCACCGACCTTCGTGAGCGCGTTCTCCGGCAGGTCGTACGTCGCGGCGTACGTCAGCTCCGTCCCCCCGTCGACGGGGGCGAGCCGGAGGTCGATGGTGCCGGTGAGCCGGCCGCGGAGTTCGAAGGCGTGGCGCTCGGGCGGGTCGTGGACGGTCTGGACGATCTCGCCGTCGATCCCGACCCCCGCCATCCGGTAGGTGTACGAGAGGCGCTTCCCGCCGTTCTCCAGCGGTTCGACGTCTCTCACGTCCGTGAGTCCAGGCGTGATCGCCGCGTGGTTCGCGGGGTCGTCGAGGAACGCGAACACGGTCTCCGCGTCGGCCGCGACGACGACGGCGTCGCTCGCGGCGAACGGGTCGTCCCTCCGGTCGTTCGAGCCGTCGGCCGCGCCGTCCGGGTCCGACCGATCGTCGCTCATGCGTCACCGGGTTCGACGGTCGACGCCCGGCTCATTCGCTCGACCGGGGATCGACGTACGCCTCGACCAGCTTCCGCTCGGCCGCGCGGAGGTGCTGGTGGAACGTCTGTCGGGTGATCCCCATCCGCTCGGCGATCTCCGACCCGTCGACCGGTCGCGGCCACTCGAAGTAGCCGTTCAGCTCGGCGGTCTTCAGCGCGGCGCGCTGCCGCTCGGTGAGCCGCTCGTCGACCGCGGCCGCGAACTCCGCGACGGTGCGGTCGCGGCTCTCGCGCTCGACCCGCGACCGGAGTTCGACGCCCTCGTACTCGTCGCGGAACACGTCGAGGATCGACCGCACGTCCCCTTCCGGCGGCGCCTCGGTCGTCATGGTCGCCCCGTCCGCCGTGGCCGTCGCATCGGTGACGACGACGCCGTGGTCGGCCAGCTGCGTGAACGGCGGCGACTCGGTGACCGTCACGGCGAAGCTGACGCCGTCGTTCGTCTCCGAGACCGTCCGCATCGAGTCCACCAGCGAAAGCTCCGCGAGGTCGTCGAGATTCACGTCGTCGCCGTCGGCGCGGAAGTACAGATCGCAGGCGTCGCCGTCGAGCCGCGTCGTCCCGAGGTGCGTAACCGTTCCGTCGACCGCGTCGGCGATCCGCGCGAGCGACGCGGTCGGGTCGTTGATCTCCACGACGATCTCGGAGACCCGATCGGTGGTGAGGATCCGAGTCGTCTCGATCGAGTGGAGCCCGTTGGCGATCATCTTGCCGACCGACTCGCACACCTTGCGCTCCCGCCGATCGAGGACGTCAGCGCCGTTGCCGTAGATCCCCAACAGCCCGTACCGACGGTCTCCGTACGTGAGCGGCACGACGAGCAGGCGCCTCCCGCCCGCGGTTTTCGGTTCGAGCGGCCCGTCGGACGCGTGCTCTATCGACCCGCCGCGGAGCTCCTCGCTCTCGATCGCCTCCTGGACCTCGGTCGGCGTCTCGTCGACGTCGAACGTCGATCCCGGCTCGACCGACACGCCGCTCGCGGCGCGGATCTCCAGCCGCCCCGTCGCCGACGAGACCTCGCCGATCCAGCCGCCGGCGTACCCCGGTTCGCCGGCGATAACCTCGCAGACGCGCTCCGGGATGACGTTCGGGTCCCGGTTCTCGACGAGTATCCGGCTTATCTCGCTGAGAAGGCCGTTCACACGCCCGAGAACCCTGTCGAGCGCCCGGCGCTCCGTCGCGAGCTTCTCGGCCCGCTCCTGGGCCAGTCGCTCCGCCTCCTTCCGCTCGCTGACGTCGTTCTGGAACCCGACGTAGTGGGCCAGGTCGCCCGCCTCGTCGTAGACGGGTGCGACCGTCAGCTCGTTCCAGAACGGCGTTCCGTCGCGTCGGTAGTTGCGGATCTCGACGGTCACCTGCTCTTCGTTCCCGATCGCCTCCGCGATCTCCTCGACCGTCTCCGGGTCGGTCTCCGGGCCCTGGAGGAACCGGGGGTTGCGTCCGAGCACCTCCTCGACCGGGTAGCCGGTGTGAGCCTCCCAGGCGTCGTTGACGTACACGAGCGGGTAGTCCGGCAGGTCCGGGTCGCTGATGCTGATCCCGATCGGCGCGTCCTCGACGGCCCGCGTCACCTCCGCGGCGGACGGCTCGTGGTCGGAGACGTCCCGTCGCGGCTCCGCGGCCGGGGCCCCGGAGGAGACCGCGGAGACGTCGGCGACGAGCCGATCGATCGACGCCGACCCGTTCTTCTGAAGGAACCTGTCGACGCCGTTCTCGAAGGCGGCCTCCGGGACGCCATCCTCGTCGGTCTCGGTGAACATCACGACCGGTACGCTGGCGTCGGACTCCTCGATCGCGGTCGCGAGGGCGACGCCGTCGTCGCCGGCGAGCGCGTACTCGCTGACGACGCAGTCGTACTCGCCGCTCGTCGCCTTCGCTACCGCCGACGCCGCGGTGTTCGTACGCGTCACCTCGAACCCCGCGGCGTCGAGCGCCGTTTCGATTCGGTCGCTCCCCTCCTCCGGATGGACGAGGAGAGCCCGAGCGTTCGCCATGACCGACCGTTTGTACCGATACGAGTTAATGGTTGCCAGTCTTCCTGCGGTTCGGATCGAGGCCCGGATCGCGTCGCAGTCGGCCGTTTCTCGGCCGATGCGGGCGGTTGCGACCGATCCGACCCGTCGCGGCCGACTCGATCGATTGCGGCCGCAGGCCGCGGCCCGCGGGCCGCGGCCGTGTCCAGTCAGGCCGTGGGTACTTTTTCATCGCTGGGCGTACCGATCGACGTATGCTGTCGACCACCGCCGGGACGTTCCGCGATCGGGACAGAGAACGATGAGCGTGCGCATCCCCGTCCGAGAGCCGCCCACGTCGGTCCCCGGAGACCGCGTCGGCCTCCCCGAGTCCGTCCTCGCCGACCTCGGCGTCGGCCTCGGCGATCGGGTCGTCGTCGAGGGCGCACACCGAATCGTCGCCCCGGTCGTCGCTGTCGACGACGGGAAACGGGCCGTCTTCCTGGCCGAGCGACTCCGCCGGACCGCCGGGCTGGAGCCGGGCGACACCGCGACCGTCGCGGCGTCGGACCTCCCGGTCGCGTCGTCGGTCACGCTCCGGCTCCGCCAGTCGGTCGACCTGGAGCGGAGCGAGGACGCGATCCGCCGACGGCTCGACCGGCGCGTCGTCGCCGTCGGCGACGAGGTCGAGGTGACCCGCCTCGGCGGGGCCCTCACGCTCCGGTTCGACGTCCGGGGCGTGACCCCCTCGTCGCCCGCGGTCGTCGGCGCCGAGACCGAGATCACCGTTGCCGCCGACGGGGGGCCGGACGTCGTCGCGGAGTCTCCCGGCGACGGCGCCGGCGACGCGTTCGTCCCGACGGCGACGTTCGGGCGTCTCCGGGACGCGGTCGCGACCCGGTTCGACGCCGCCGAGACCTTCGACTCGGCCGGGTCCCCGACGCTGGGGCTCCTTCTCAGCGGCCCGCGCGGGTCGGGGAAGACGACGCTCGCCGAGGCCGTCGCGTCCGCGACCGACGCGACGCTGGTCCGCGTCTCCGCGGCGCGACTTCGGGGCGAACGAGCCGGCGACCAGACGGACCGCCTCGACCGGGTGGTCGAGGCCGTTCCCGAGGGGGAACCGACGGTGGTCCTCCTCGACGACCTCGAGGCGCTCGGGGCCGACGACGGCGCCGGATCCGCGCTGGCCGACCGCCTCCGGTCGACGGTCGACGAACTCCGCGCGGGAGACCGGACGGTCGTGATCGGCGCGACGACGGACCCGAGCGGCGTGCCGTCGGCGCTGCGCCGGGGCGGCCGGTTCGACCGCGAACTGGACGTCGAGCCGCTGACCACAGCGGAGCGCGCGACCGCGCTGGAATCCCTCTGCGAGGGTGCGCCGCTCGCGATGGACGTCGACTTCGAGGCCGTCGCCGCGCGGCTCAACGGCTACGTGTTCGCCGACCTGGCGGTCCTCGCGGACGCGGCGCTGGAGCGGGCGGTCCGCCGCGAGGGGCGGACCGCGATCCGGATGGCCGACTTCGACGCCGCGCTCGACGACGTCGAGCCGAGCGGACTCCGGGAGGTCACGGTCGAGTTCCCCGCCGTCGGCTGGGACGAGGTCGGCGGGCTCGACGCGGCCAAGCGCGAACTGGTGCGCGCGGTGTACTGGCCCCTGGAGTACGCCGACCGCTTCGCGGAGATGGGGATCGAACCCCCGTCCGGCGTGCTGTTGTACGGACCGCCCGGGACCGGGAAAACGCTGCTCGCGCGCGCGGCAGCGAGCCTCAGCGACGCGAACTTCATCCCCGTGAACGGGCCCGAACTGCTCGATAAGTACGTCGGCGCGAGCGAGCAGGCGGTCCGCGACCTCTTCGCCACCGCGCGCGAGAACGCGCCGGCGGTGATCTTCTTCGACGAGGTCGACGCCATCTCCCCGAAGCGCCGCGGCGACGACACGGGCGCCGGCGAGCGCGTCGTCTCCCAGCTCCTGACCGAACTCGACGGGTTGGAGCCGCTGACAGACGTCGCGGTGATCGCCGCGACCAACCGGCCGGACACGATCGACGAGGCGCTGCTCCGACCGGGTCGGATCGAGAAGGCGGTCGAGACGCCGCTTCCGGGGCGGGACGCGCGCCGCGAGATCCTCGAGATCCACGCGCGGGAGATGCCGATCGCGGCCGGGGTCGACCTCGACCCCCTCGCAGACCGCACGGCCGGGTACAGCGGCGGCGACATCGCGGCGCTGGTCCGCGAGGCCGGGCTGCTCGCGATCGAGGACGCGATCGTCGACGACGGCCCGGCGGTCGAGGCGACCGTCGGACGCGACCACTTCGAGCGCGCCCTCGACGAGACGTCGCCGTCGACCCGCGACGGGCGCGGCGCCGCCGACCAGCCGGGCGAGTAAGCCGTCCGCCGGCCCTCGCCCGCCGTTAGCTCGGTTCCTCGTGGAGGTTGAGGACGAAGTAGACGACGCCGACCATGGCGAGCAACTCCAGCGCCGCCATCGTCCAGAACAGGGTGTTGAACCCCCCGGCCGGCTCTCGGAGCGTCGGGATCACGAAGATCCCGACGAGAGCGATCACGGCGCAGACGGCCAGCCCGACGACGGACCGCGTATTCAGCACTGCCGGCTGTTCGGTGTTCGTAGCGCTCATGTGAAGAATGGGTTGTGAAAGTCGTTCGGCGCGCTGTTCAGTTTCGCTGGGTCCGCTAGCCGATCAGTCCGCGGCGGAGACGTCGGCGCCCGCGGAGGGCTCCGGCGCCTCGGTGTCGCCGAGGATGGCGCGGCTGCGGAGCAGGATGAAGCCGAAGCCGACCTTGGCCGTCACGTCGAGAACCATGAACAGGAGGGTCTCGATGCCGAGGCCGACGACGCCGGCGCCCTCGGTTCCGATGATCCACAGGATCGGGTAGGCCGTCCAGAGCACCAGGACCAGCGCGGTCAACGTGTTGAAGGTGCTCGCGACTTCAGGTCCGCGCTCCTTCGCCGCGCTCCGGAGGCTCGTGGCGAGGAAGTACAGCACGACGATCATGCAAATCGTGCTGAACAGCCACCAGGAGTACCGCGCGATCGCCGTGTGCGAGAGCGCGCCGATGAGGCCGGTGACGATCATCAGCGCGTCGACGCCGACGAGCGTCCCGATGGTGACGCGGTCGACCTTCGCGAGCAGCGCGAGGTCGAGCAGCAGCAGCGGCGTGGTGAACAGCCAGTCCGCGTACCGCGCGTAGTAGATGTCGAGCATTTCGCCACCGACCGTGACTTCCGTCAGGCCGATGCCGAAGAACATCGACAGGTACGCCGCCGACGCGATCCCCGGCACGAGGATCGTGACCGCGTAGTACTCGCGGGCGTCCTTGTCGGTGACCCCCCATCCTCTGACGAGGAAGTAGAAGGTCCCGATGAGCATTAGTAACGTTCCGATACCCAACCACAACGTCTCGGGGCGACCGTCCCCGAGTAGGTCGTATCCCGCCTGTAGTGCTATCGGGTCCATACCCACATCCTGATACAGTATATACTCTATTGAGACCGATGCCAACCCAGTCAGGTATCGGCGTCGGCGGGCGGCCGATCGCGGTGGGGCGTCGACGGTCGCTCTCCGCGTCGCATCGGCTCTCGAGGGAAACGTAGTCGCCCCGAAAGTAATGACCCTGGGGCTCCAGAGGTGTCGTATGGCTGACGACGACACCGAGGCGGAAGCGGAATCGACCACCGAGACCACCGCGGAACGGGAAACCGAAGCGACGGCGACCGACGACGTCACCATCGACGTCGAGGCGATCGACGAGTACGAACAGCGCATCGAGGAGCTGTCCACCGCGGTCGAGGAGCGCGACGAGACCATCGAGGAGCTCCGGTCGGTCGTCGAGGAGCAGTCCGAGCAGATCGACAAGCTGGAGAACCAGTTCCTCGACCTGTCCGCGCGCGTGGCCGACGGCCGGAACCTCGGCGTCTGCCCCGAGTGTAACGGGCCGACCGAAAAGAAAGAGCGGCTGTTCCGGTCGGACACGATCGAGTGCACGCGCTGCGGCGAAGTGATCCACACGTACTGACGGCGGCCGTCTCGACCCCTCGTTCCTCGCCGCGCCGACTGGCGGGAATATAAAAGCCCAAATAATGGTGACGAGGCCCTAACCCCGTAACGCCCCTATCGGCGCTCATGTCGACATCGACGGCGAGTCCGGTACGACGGCTTCTCGGTGAACCGGAGCGGACGGCCATCGGTGCGTCGCGCGCGGCGTTGCTCCTGCTCGCGGTCGGGTTCGGCGCGCTGTCCGCGGCCGGCACCGACGTGTCGCTCCGGACGCAGATGATCGCGTACCTCGTCGGGATGGTCGCGCTGAACCTCCCGCACGGGGGGTACGAACACTTCTCGAACCTCCGCCGGCGGGGGCTCCCGTTCGGCGCGCGGTACGTGGCGCTGTACCTCGGCTTCGTCGCGTCGTTTGTGGCGCTGTTCGTCGTCGCCCCCCTGCCCGCGCTCGCGATCGCGTTCGGGACGGCGGTCGCGAAGGGCGGCCACGGCGACCTCCGCGTGATGGACGCGCTGGTCGGGACCGACCACCTGCCGACGCGGCCGCAGCGGGCCCTCGCCGCGCTCGTCCGGGGCGGCGCCGTGATGGTCGTTCCCGCCGTCTTCTGGACCGAGACGTTCTACGGCTTCACCGGTATCATGCTGGGCGTCTTCGACGGCCGGCTGGCCGGGCCGGCCGCGTCGAACCCCGAGGCGTTCACGACCGTGCTGGGCGGGGCGTTCGGCCTTGCGGTGCTCGCGCACCTCGGTGGCGGCCTCGCGACCAGCCTGCGCTCGACCGGCGGCGTGAGCCGGTCGTGGCTCCTCGACGCCGCGGAGACGCTGCTGCTCGTCGCCTACTTCGCGCTCGTGCCCGTGGTCGTCGCCATCGGGCTCTACTTCCCGCTGTGGTACTCGCTGCGGCAGTCGGCGCGGAGCATGGTCGTCGAGCGCGAGCAGCCCGACCGGACGGAGGGCGTGTCGCTCGTCGTCGCGTGGGGGGTCCTCGTCGTCGGCGCGCTGGTCACGGCGAGCGTCGCGACCGTCCTGTGGACCGTCGCTCCGAACCCGCTGGCCGGCGGCTCGCTGCTCTCCGGCGCCGTCGCCTTCTACACCATCTTCGTCTGCGTCATCGCGATGCCGCACGTCGTGGTCGGGGAGTGGCTCGACTTCGGGCGCGGCATCTGGTACGTGCCCTGACCGCGGGCGCGTTCCCGGGGCGGCGGGCGCGGAGGCCACGGCGGCGTCCGCCCGGACGCGAACCGCCCGCCCGCGGTCGACGAGATAACAAGCCCTAAAACCCGTCTCGTCGACCGATACGGTATGTCTCTGCGGTTCGTTCGGCGCCTCGGGCTCGCGGACGCGGTGACCGTGGCCAACGCCGCCGTCGGCTTCCTCGCCGTCGTCGCCGCGACGGTCGACGTCACGCTCGCGGCTCGGCTGGTCCTCCTCGCCGCCGTCGCGGACGGACTCGACGGCGTCGTCGCCCGCCACCGCGGGTCGACACCGGTCGGCCCCTACCTCGACTCGCTGGCCGACGTCGCCTCCTTCGGCGTCGCGCCCGCCGCCGTCGTCACGGCGGTCGTCCGCGACGGGCGCTCGTTCGCGACGGATCCCGCCCTCGTCGCCGGCGGCGTCGGCGCGGGCGCGCTGTTCGTCGCCGCCGCGGTCGCCCGACTCGGCTTCTACACCGTCGACGAGGACGGCGCCCGCGAGACCGTCGGCGTCCCGACAACCCTGTCGGCGACGGTTCTCGCGGCCGCCGTCATCGCCGGCTACACCGCTCCGCTCCTCCTCGTCGCGGCGACGGCGGCGTTCGCGCTGCTCATGGGGTCGACGGTCACGTACCCGGACCTCCACGCGCAGGACGCGCTCGTGATGGGCGTCGTTCAGGTGGCGGTGATCCTCACTCCCGCCGGTCACATGGCCACGGAGGCGCTGCCGGCGTGGATCGGCGAGGGGTTCGCGTTCGCGCTGCTGTTCCTCTCCTGTGGGTACCTCCTCCTCGGCCCGCGGTTCTACTGGGGCGAGGGGATCCGCGCGCCGCCGGGGCTGCGGCGGTGACGCGGAGCGCTACCGGGCCGATCCCCTGACCCGGCTCGTCAGGCGGAAAATTCGGCAGTACAGAGCGGTCGACGAGGCGGTGACAACCGAGCGGCGCCGACGGCGAGAGGGAGCTTACAGCAGGTCGTCGAAATCCTTGTACCGGGTGATGTCGACGCCATCGTCGGTGACGACGGCGACGTTGATCCCGTTACCCGACGCGAGGTCGCGCTCGACGGCCGACTGGATCGCCTTCGCGGCGATGTTTTTCGCCTCGTCGATGTCGACGTCGTCGTCGTACTCCTGTTCCAAGACACCGAGCGCGTACTGCGACCCGGAGCCGGTGACGGTGTACTCCTCCTCGGTCGTGCCGCCGAGGGGGTCGATCGAGTAGATGTGCGACCCCTCCTCGTCGACGCCGCCGAGGATCGGGCTGACGACGAAGAACGCGCCGGAACGGAGGAGGTTGCCCGTGAGCGTCGACAGCGCTTCCATCGACATGTCCTTGCCGCGGCGAGCCTCGTAGAGGCTCGTCTCGGCCCGGAGCGTGGAGATGAGGTTCTGTGCGGGGGAGACGGAGCCGGCGATGGTGAGGGCGCCGCGGGGGTGGACTTCCTCGACCTTCTGGACGTCCTTCGAGGAGACCATGCCGCCGAGCGAGGCGCGCATATCCGTCGCGAGGACGACGCCGTCTGCCGTCTTGATGCCGACGGTCGTCGTCCCCGTCTTCATACCCTCGCCGTCGCCACCGGCGGCGGCGCGCTGCTCGCTCTGGTCGAACTCGCCGAGCTCCGGTCCGAAGACCGGCTGGTCGCGGCCGAGTTCGACGGACGGACCGTCCGAGAGGTTGTCAGTCGGTGTTCGCATTACGCCTCCGTAGGCTCGGCGCGCGGATAAAGGCAACCCTTCGGGGGCCGCCGACCGGTTCCGACGAGCCTATCCGTCGCCGGGCCGCGACCGGACGACCGCGGCGAGGCGCGCGGTGGCGGAGCCGGGTGTCGACGGGGAAGTCGCGGGAGCGGCGACGCCGTCGCTCGGAGTCGGTTCGGCGTGCGGTCGTCCGCGCAAAACGAGCCGGCTCCGGGCGGTCGATCACTCCTCGTCGGCGGCCTCGAACGCCTCGGTGGTGGTCTCGACGAGTCGGCCGATCGGGACGTTGACGCCGAGACGCCGGCGCGCGAAGACGGCCACCGGGAACAGCGAGATCCCGGCGGCGACGGTCGCTTGGTGGAGCCCGAAGAGGGCCGCCGTTCGGATGCGGTCGAACATTGAATTTCTGCCCGACCCCAACGCGGGGACATATAAATACCTTTCGCGGCTCGTGCCGGCAGTGTCCCGTCGCAGTCGTGCGGTTTTCGGTTATAAATTAACGATCCTGAAACATCTCGTCTCCCGCGTCGGTCGACGCGTATCCAAACTCGGTCGAATCGGGTTCGTCCGCATAAGTTATGCGAATTCACAGCGGCTCGTGCGCCTCGCATCGGACCCCCGCGGTCGGCGCGCTGAAACGGGGTGCCAGCGCGCTGAAACGGGGTGCCAGCGCGCTGACACGGGGTGCCGACGCGCTGACACGGAGCGCGTCGGGCCGCGCGCCGGTCGCCCCCGGACCGAACGGGATATAACTGCCCCCACGCCTACCACGTCGCGTGAAGAACGTCACGGACCGGATCCGGAACCCCTTCGGGATGCGCCCCGACTGCCCCTCATTCGTTCCCGGCTACGGCGACGCCAACGCGGACTTCCACGTCGTCGGCGACCGGCCGGGCGTCCACGGCGGGACCGCGGCGGGGGTCCCCTTCACCGGCGAGGCGTGGTCGCCCGCGTTCCTGTCGGCGCTCGCGGAGGCCGGACTGATCGCGGGACTCGCGGAGGGGGTCGCTCCCGACGGGGTCGCGCGAGAGGGCGACCCGACCGCGATCGACCCCGTGCGGACCGACCGAACGTTCCTCTCGTACCTCCACATGTGCGAGAACGAGGACCCGCCGGACGACGAGGCCTACGACGACATGGAGCGGTTCTTCGACGCGGAGCTCCGCGCCATCGCGGCCCACGTGCTGCTCCCGGTGGGCGCCCGGGCGACCCAACACGTCCTCGAGACGTACACCGCCCGGGCCCGGAAGACCGAGATCGACATGCGCGCGCTCCACGGCGAGGAACTGCTCGGCGCCGGTTGGCTCGTCGTACCGATCAGCGACCCCGCCGACTGGAGGGACGGCGACGCCGACCGGCTCGTCGCCTCGCTCAGAGAGCTCCGTTCGACCGATTTCCGCCGCGAGAGCGATCTCGGACGGTTCGTCGCCGGCAACGACCCGTACCTGGTCCGCTGACGTGGCGCCCGCCGAGCGGTCACCGCGAATCGGTCGGTTTTCGCCCGAAAAAACGTGAATTTTCCGCTGTGAAGCGCGCATCAGATGGGACAGTTCGGAAGTAATCGACCAGATCTACGCACGATCGTCTTCTATCTCGGCCATAAGAGAGTCATATTTGTCGCTACTGCCCGTATTTTATACCTGTCCCGCCGATCCCTGAGTAGACGCCCGACCGATCGGGCGTCGGCCGCAGGACTGGTACTCCGCGCGGCGACTTGGTCAGTCCCGGCCCTCACCGGCCGGCTTTTCGGCGGTACACAGCGCCTCGACGTACTTCCCGACGTGGTCGTCCATCCGCCGCTTGTAGCCCGCCCGCCGCGCGAGCCGGTCGAGTTCGCGGGAGACGTACGTGCCGTACTGGACGGCCTTCTTGTCCGCGGTGCGGACCGACTCCGGCACGCGACCGGTCGCGACCCGCCGCAGCGCGACCTTCCGCTCGTCGCCGTCGACGAGCAGGTCCCCCGGCAGCGCCAACGCGGCGGCGACGACCCGGTCGTCGAGCAGCGGCGTCACGGGCTCGACGCCGGCGGCGCGAAGCGCGAGCACGTCTCGTTCCAGTTGATCGGGCAGCGTCCGGACGGTCTCGGTCCGCGCGCCGCGGACGGTGTCGGCGTCGACTCGGGAGTCCTCGGCGGGGTCGACGACCTTGCTGTAGCCGCCGAACAGCTCGTCGGCGCCCTGGCCGACCGCGAGCCGGTCGAACCCGTCGGCCGCGGCCGCCTCGCCGGTCAGGTACAGCGGGACCGCGATGGCGACGTCCATCGGGTTCCGCCGACCGGTCGCCGCCGCGACCGCGCGGACGGCGCGCGTGAGGTCTTCGTGCGTGATCTCGACGACCCGCAGGTCGCGGTCCGTCGCGTCGGCGGCCTCGCGCGCGGCGGCGACGTCGTGGCTCCCCTCGAAGCCGGCGACGTAACGGGGAGCCTCGGGGACGGCGGCCGCCACGAGCCCGGAGTCGACGCCGCCGGAGAAGGCGACCGCGAGGTCGTCGTTCCCGGCGGCGGGCACGGAACGAGCCGAGGACGCGAGACCGTCGAGCGCCGCGCTCACCGCGTCCTCGACCGCAGACAGCGCGGCCGCCGGATCCGCGGTCGGACCGGGGTCGGGGAGCTGCCAGACGCGCTCGGTCCCAACGGCCGAGACGACGCTCCCGGCCGGAACGGGCTCCGGATCGTCGAGCGCGTCGCGATCGAAGCCCCACTCTCCTGTCGCCGTCGGCCGGGGGTCGGACTCCGGATCGAGCGCCCTGCGCTCGACGAACAGCGGCTGGCGGCCGAGGACGTCGCGCACGAGGACCGGGCTCTTCCGGGCCTCTCGGCCAGACGTCTCTCGGCGCGACGGGTCGGCTGTCTCCCGGCGCGACGGGTCGACCGTCTCCCGGGGCGGCGGGTCGGCCAGCAGCCCGGCGAAGCCGCACCCCCCGGGAAGCGGGTCGGCGTCGCGGAGCGCGGCCCGGACGCGGTCCGCGGAACCCCCTCGGAGCGTCGAGCCGGCGTCGTCGGCGGGCGGAGACGGAACCATCGCGGTCACCGGAGGCCGTCGAGCGCGCGGAGCGCCCGGCGCTTGGCGCCCCCGCCGAACTGCTTGAGCGATATCCGCCACGGGGTGCGCTTCCCGACGACGCTGGTCCGGCCGTCGGCGATACCGTCGAGGATCGCGGCGGCGGAGCGGTCGTCGGCGCCCACCTCGGTCACCGCCTGTCCGACCATCTCGGAGATGTGGGCGTCGCTGCCGGCGGTCATCGGGAGCCCGTTGCGGACGGCGAACTTCTCGGCCTGTCGGTTGGAGCGCCCGGTGAACAGCCGGGAGTTGTACACCTCGACGGCGTCGGCGCTCGCGAGCTGCTCGTCGCTGACGTGCGCGGCGACGCCGTGACGGGACTTCTGGAAGGGGTGGGGAACGACCGCGATCCCGCCCTGATCGCGGATCCGATCGAGCGTCTCGTCGAAGGGGAGGCCGCTCTCGACGCGCTCCTCGATGCCGAACGCGAGGACGTGGCCGACCGCCGAGGTCACCTCCATGCCGACGACGCCGACGAGACCGTATTCGGGGGCCTTCTCGGCCGCCCGGATACTCGCGTCGATCTCGTCGTGGTCGGTGACGGCGAGCGCGTCGAGCCCGACTCCGGCCGCCTGCTGCAAGAGGAGGTCGACCGGGTCGCGCCCGTCGTACGACAGCGCGGAGTGCGCGTGGAGCTCGACCGATAGCACACCGTTCAGTTCGGACGTGGCCATAAAAAGCGCCCCGGTCCGCGGCGGTTCGCGGCGGTTGCGGCGGTTCGCGGCGACAAGAACACGCTTAAGAACCCTGCCGACGACGGTTCGGACGGGAACAGCACAGCTGCAGATCCGACTCGCCGGGGCGCTTTCGCCCGCGGCTTGGGAATGTAGCAGTGCGCCGACGCCTCCGGCGTCGCGGTCGGGCGGTCCGCTCGCGCGGGCCGTCCGGTCGGATCGCTCGCTCCGCGAGCGCTCCGTAGCCGCGTCGCGCGGAGTCGCGGTCACGTTGCGGTTGTGCCGTTCCAACCAGACAGACAATGGCACGAATGCACACGCGCCGTCGCGGTTCGTCCGGTTCGGACAAACCGGCGACGGACGAGACCCCGGAGTGGAGCGACGTCGACGCCGAGGACATCGAGTCCCGCGTCGTCGAACTGGCGGAGCAGGGCCACGACCCCAGCGTCATCGGCCTCAAGCTGCGCGACGAGGGCGTCAAGGGCGTCCCGGTCCCCGACGTGAAGCTGGCGACCGGCAAGAAGGTCACCGAGATCCTCGAGGAGCACGACGCCGACGCTGACATCCCCGAGGACCTCCGCAACCTGATGACGCAGGCCATCCGCCTGCGCGAGCACATGGAGGAGAACGGGCAGGACCACCAGAACAAGCGCGCGCTCCAGAACACGGAATCGAAGATCCGCCGCCTCGCGAACTACTACCGCGGCGACGAGATCGACGAGGAGTTCACGTACACCTACGAGAACGCCGTCGAGTACCTCGAGGAGTGACGCGGCCTGACGCGGCCTGACGCGGCGACTATCGACGACGACCACGACAACGCACCCCACTCATGACCGAAGCGACGTCCGCCACGCCCGCCCCCGACGCGCTCGCCGGCGTCCTCGCAGACGCGCCGTTCGTTCGGCTCGTCGCGACCGACGACGGCGACGCGCTGGCGGTCGCGGGGCTGCTC
This sequence comes from Halorubrum sp. SP9, assembly GCF_005435015.1. Taxonomy (NCBI): domain Archaea; kingdom Methanobacteriati; phylum Methanobacteriota; class Halobacteria; order Halobacteriales; family Haloferacaceae; genus Halorubrum; species Halorubrum sp. SP9. Next base: position 203 of record NZ_SGXU01000023.1, on the reverse strand, counting down.
GCGCGAGCGCTCCGAGCGACGGGCACGCCGTTTCAGGCGCGCGTCGACCCCGATCCGGTCCCCGACGACGTCGACGACGGCGTCGCGGTGACCGTCGGCGTCGACCGCGGCCAGCACGCGATTCCAGGGACGGGACGCCCGGCGAGCGTGACATCGCATCACCGATGACACCCGACCCGTATGGATCAGCATCGTACCGGCTA
>NZ_SGXU01000238.1:0-654 GCF_005435015.1 Halorubrum sp. SP9 | reverse complement strand
ACAAAGAACGTTACAAGGGGTACTAGATAGCATGGGAAAATCCGTTCATCTAATTCCAGTTGGTTTCGACTTCCAGCGACTTGTTCAACCGATCAGCCAGGGAACGCTCGAAGCAGACGAGGTTTATTTGTTATACTCGTCTCGAAAGTCAAGCGATGAGGAAGCCCAGAAGCTCGCTGAGCGGATGGTTGAACGGCTGGAAGAGACGTTCGGAACGATACTCGGAAAGAAGGTAGAACGGCTCTCAGTCGGGAATATCTTCGAATTTGAAGAAGCGTATCCGCTGGCGTATGAGATGATACAAGATCAAGTAGAACAAGGCAACGAGGTCTGGGTCAATATTTCATCAATGCCGCGTACTATTGCCTTTGCTTTCGCCAGTGCTGCGAATTCTCTTATTATTGAAGAACCGGAACTACGCGACAGCGTCCACACCTATTACGTGTCTCCTGAGGAGTACCTCGTCACTCAAATGATTAAGGAGCTACGAACTGAACGTGAGTTCCTCCAAAACTTGGACGTCAGCGATTCTGAAGTGAAGGAACGCCAGCAGCGTATTAGTGATTTAATTGATGAGATTGACCAAAACGGGGTCACGAAAGGCGCCAAGAAGATGAACGGGGGCATACACGTGGAGTTCCCCACAGTTCCCGC
>NZ_SGXU01000237.1:0-655 GCF_005435015.1 Halorubrum sp. SP9 | reverse complement strand
AGGGATCTCCGCGATCGACTGGCCGCGAACGGTCTGGAACGGTCGAAAGAGTTCGGCTGGGACGAACAGGCGAAGCAGATGGGAGAGTTCTACGAACAGGTGGGGCAGCAGTGACACGACAGATTACAGTCGTCGTTCCTACTATTGACGAGCCCGAGGAGCTGCGCGGATGTCTTGATTGTCTCAATAACCAGTACTACGACAACTTCGATGTCTTAATCGTCGATTCGGGAACAGGAGTCAACAGGGATGTGGTTAATGATTTCTCCGACCGGTTGGCAGTTGAGATGCTGTCGATGCGCAGGAACGGCCTCCCTCGTGCGCGAAACAAGGCCGTCACTTATATTGATGAAACAGACGTTGTTGCCTTCTGTGACCCCGACGCCCGTCCGGTCTCCGATTGGCTCGGGGCTCTAGCCGTCGAGTACACTGATGGGGTCGGCGCAGTTGGTGGTCCGGTTCTCGAACCCGGCGACTCCCTCCAAGATCGTGAGACTGTGGGACGGATCCAACCCAACGGAGAAATCGTCTCGAACTTCGATGCGGATGATCGTTGCCTAGTCCATCACCTCCGCGGGACGAACATGTCGTTTGACGTTGATTTACTCCGCGAACTCGGCGGCTTTGATCCCGCGTATGAAGGCACTGCCCATTA
>NZ_SGXU01000236.1:0-656 GCF_005435015.1 Halorubrum sp. SP9 | reverse complement strand
TGGGAAGTCATCCGGCTCGTGGACCTTCGAGGCGTTCTGCGGGTGGTTCTTCCTCCCGGCGACCTGCCCGAGATGAATCAGCACCCCCTGTTTTCCCTTGAACGGCACGCCACAGTACGGGCAGAGCCGAGCCACGCTCTCGACCTCGCGCTCTGCCGGGTAGTCCACCTCAACCTCCTGCGTTCCGGCTTCTTCGAGGTCGTCGAAGGAGACATGGTCTGGAATCTCTCCCGAGTCGCCGTGTCCGTCGCCGACACTTCGGAGGACGTGGAGGTGCATCCCGCGGGCCAACTTCTCGGCGTCGCACCCCTCAACGGGACACTTCACGACGCGCTCAGCGTTCCGGCTCGGTTTGTCGCTCACACGACCACCTCGCAGACGACGGCGTTCTGAATAGCGGTGCGCTTTTGAGCGGCTGAGTTGTTGCTTCGCATGGCTTTCTGGTTCCACGGAAGGCCACCGTCCGGCGTCCCACCGCCGGGCGATTTCCAGCGCCCCGAGGGGACGGTGTCCTTCTTGATACTACCTAAGACGGCAGTAATCATATAGTTACCGCCTTTGACGGAACTGTTAATGTGAGAAGCCCCGAACGTGGAGGTATGAGTGACGGCTCGAAACCGGGACCGAAGCCGAAGGTGAGCGACGAGGAGATACTT
>NZ_SGXU01000235.1:0-661 GCF_005435015.1 Halorubrum sp. SP9 | reverse complement strand
AACACGTGAACTAATTGCTGACCGATTAGGCCACGTACCGTACGACCGGTTTCTCTTCTACTTAATGGGCCCATACAAGTCGTTCAATCTCAACTACATCCTCACCGAGGAGGAGCGTCAGGAAATTGCGGTGGACGACCTCCCAGGGCCGCTCCGGCGATTGTTCCAAAACAAAGACGAGATCGACGCGGCGCAGGCATTGCTACGACGGATACAGGGCGCACTTCGTGTCACCCCCGGAGTGAACGCCTTTCTTGCCGTCGACGTTGATGTAGATACTGACGAGGTGGATGCGGCGACACAAAGTATCGAGTATACGCAGTGTAGTAACGCAACTGCGTTCATTTTACCGTTTCTCGGGCATAATTTCGGTGTCGGGGAAGAAGCTGGGAGCATCCTCGAAGCACTCTCAGAAACACATAGTGATCGTCTCATCTTCTTCCATGAAGACGATGTGACGAGTGCGATGATTCGGTCAGCACAGGTGCGATGGGATCTCCGGGTAGGAACGTATGAAACTGAGTCAGAACTGATTTCGAAACTTCGGCTATTCACAGCTGGTATTATGCACCAAGAGCGTCGCGGAGACCTCGACATGTTGGATTGATTTCTAGTATGTGATCCCCGTGTTCGCGGCGCTGGCGGGCTGGCTCGTGCTAGG
>NZ_SGXU01000234.1:0-663 GCF_005435015.1 Halorubrum sp. SP9 | reverse complement strand
ATTTACTATACAGTCAGAGTCTTTGCGATGGTCGGATGAAATGTACCACATTCACGGAGTATCACGGGAAACTAATGTGACATTCGAAGACGCAATTGCATCCTATCACCCGGAGGATAGAGAGACCCTCCGAAAAGCCTTCAACCGTCTCGCAACCGAGGGCGAACCGTACGAACTGGAGGTGCGGATTCTCACAGTGGGAGGTGATGTACGGTGGATAAGCGCCCTTGGAGAACCAGAGTATCAAGATGATGAAATCGTCGCCGTCCAAGGGACGTTCCAAGACATCACCGAGCGCAAGGAACGCGAGCAGGAGCTTCGGATGGTCCGTGAGCGGTTTGAACGATTTGCCGGCAATGTCCAAGACGCGTTTTTCTTGTTACCAACTGACTACTCCGAAACCAAGTACGTGAATCCGGCAGTGGAAACAATCTACGGGATTACACCTGAGGAGGCCTACGATGACCCGACGGCTTGGCTCCGGCACGTCCATACCGATGACAAGGACGAGCTGCTCAAAAATCTGGAGGCCCAACAAGATGGAACAGTAGAGTGGCCAATCGAGCAGGAGTTCCGTGTCAACCATCCCAACCGTGGGGTACGCTGGGTACAGGCCCGCCTCGACGTAATTACCAACGAGAACGGCGATCCGTTTCGGATTAC
>NZ_SGXU01000233.1:0-663 GCF_005435015.1 Halorubrum sp. SP9 | reverse complement strand
GGGCCATACTAGTACTGGATGCATCTGCAGGATATCGCGGCCGCACGCCCATATAAACGATCGGATAAATAGCTGAATTTCCATGCCTTACGCGGTTGTCAGGACACAAGCACCATAAAGAAACAAGGGTTGGTCCGGAAGCCTTTAGCCAAGTTTAGCCACCCTGAAAGTATCTCTGGGAGGTGTGGAGGGAAAAACTGCTGTGATTTTAAACCTAAAAGTAACTTAACTCATAATAAGTTGGTAGTTAGACCACATGAAAAAATTGCTTTTGTTGGCCCAGTTCTGTTGATCTTTGAACCATGGTGGGAAAAGTGTAGTTTTAGTCAGTCTGAAGCTGCCATGTAACCAGTGCAAATGAGATAGTGAGTTACATAAACAATATACTTTGTGCTTTTTTTACTGCGCTGGTACATTTTAATGAAAGCAACTAAAAGGGAATCCCAAAATTGCATTTAGGGGGTCAGGCCAGGGCAATCTGTTGGGATATTTAATGACACACCTGGGGAGACTTTACAATAACTCTTTTTAAATCCATCTCCATTTAACTGGCTCTTAAAAGTTTGTACCATGATAATTTACTATCCAGGCAACAGCACAGACTAGACGAGCGCGAACCCCTTAACAGGCTAAGTGCGAGCGGATCCCCCGGGCCATACTAGT
>NZ_SGXU01000232.1:0-664 GCF_005435015.1 Halorubrum sp. SP9 | reverse complement strand
AGCTCGTCCGAAACGAGATCCTGCCGTCAGTAGATGACGGCGGGTATTGGAGTGGTGAAACGACCGGGCTTCGAGCCGATGGGACGACGTTTCCAGAAGATCACCGTCTCACAAAGACAGCTTCTGGGGAGTTGATTTGTACAGTTCGGGATCTGTCTGCTGAACAAGCGCGCCAAACAGAACTGATTCGCTTCCGAACGCTCATGGAGACGATCGAAGACCCGGTCTACGTACTCAACGAAGCGGGCCAGTTCGAGTACGTCAACGACGCGTTTGTCAGAATGGTGGGCTACGACCGGGAAACGATCCTCGGGTCACCACCAACGCTCGTCAAATCTGCCGACGCTGTCGACCGGGCGGAAGCGGCTCTTGGGCGAATCCTGTCTTCGGATGGCCCAAGCAGTATCCAATTCGAGATTGAGATTCAATCCAAGGACGGAGAGGCGATTCCATGTGAAGACCACATGGGAGTCTTGCCCTATCGCGGCGAGGAGTTCGAGGGCTCAGTCGGGATTTTGCGAGATATAACAGAACGCAAAGAAAATGAGAAGAAATTAGAGCAGCAGAACCAACGGCTCACTGAATTTGCTGGTGTCGTGAGTCATGATCTTCAGAGTCCGCTCAACGTCGCGCAGGGACGGTTGGATCTCGTCCATGAGGACTG
>NZ_SGXU01000230.1:0-675 GCF_005435015.1 Halorubrum sp. SP9 | reverse complement strand
AGCGGGAGCGGACGGTCCAACGGATCAAAGACCGACTCGAACTCGCGGTCGAAGGCGCGAACCTCGGCGTCTGGGACTGGGACATGACCACTGACGAGGTCGAGTTCAACGACCAGTGGGCGGAGATGCTGGGTCACTCGCTCGACGAGATCGAGCCGCACCTCGACGCGTGGGAGCGCCGCGTCCATCCCGACGACCTCCCGGCGGTCGAGGACGCTCTGTCGGCCCACGTCGACGGCGAGACCGAGTACTACGACGCGGAACACCGGATGCGGACCGCGTCGGGCGAGTGGAAGTGGATCCGTGACATCGGGAAGGTGGTGGAGCGCGACGAGGACGGCGGACCGGTGCGCGCGGTGGGGATCCACCTCGACGTCGACGAGCAGAAGCGACGGGAGGAGGAGCTGCGACGGACCCGACGACTGATCGAGCGAACGCAGGAGAGCGCGTCGATCGGGTGGTGGGAGGTCGACCTGGTCGACGAGTCGCTGACGTGGAGCGACGAGGTGTACCGCATTCACGAGCTACCGACGACGGAGCCGGTCGAGCTGGAGGACGGAATACAGTTCTATCATCCGGACGACCGCGACGCCATCGAGAGCGCCTTCGAGCGGCTACGAACGGAGGGCGAGTCGTACGACCTCGAGCTGCGGATCGTCACGGCGACCGGTGAGA
>NZ_SGXU01000229.1:0-681 GCF_005435015.1 Halorubrum sp. SP9 | reverse complement strand
AACAAGGAGGAAGCCCCCGGCTTCAGCCGTGGGAGGAATCCAACACTCCCCGCAACATATAAGAGCGATAGCACCGTGACTCCCCGGCACCAGCCGTATAAGTTATAAATAAATAGATTAACATGTGAAACACAGATGGAGGATGTGATCCGCACCGTCAAAGTCAAGCTTGACGTACCCGACGAGCGGTGCGACGACCTCCATCAGACGAAAGAGCAGTTTCTCCACTGTGCGAACACGACCGCAGCCTGGGCGTGGAGATACCCGGACGAACATTGTATCACGTCGAAACAACAAGCCGAAAACGCGCTTTACGAGCGACTTCGCAACGAAACAGATCTGACAGCGAACCTCGTTCAAAAAGGGATTCGACGCGCTATCGAAGCCACAAAAAGCGGTATTGCTCGACTCAAGAAAGGCGAAACCACCAGTCAACCGCACTTTGACGCGTGGAGCGTCGTCTACGACAAACGAAGTGCGACGTTTCACCGCGACCACGTGTCCCTTTCCACGGTGAACGGGCGCGTCGAGTGTGAGTATATAATCCCTGATGACCCTGAGGGAACACCGATCGGCGAGTACCTACTGAACGAGGAGTACGAGTTCCGGATGTCCACGCTTCAGTACGACCGCTCGAGCGAGTCGTTCTACCTCCACGCGCGTATGCGCCGTACCACAGAC
>NZ_SGXU01000022.1:0-39520 GCF_005435015.1 Halorubrum sp. SP9 | reverse complement strand
CCACCTGTGGGCTGTAAATCAGCCTTCTGCACCCAATTGTGAACGGTGGATCGACTTGTCGTATGTGGAGAGATATCGAACGCCACGAAACATAGACTGAAAAGAACCTCATCAAAGCTATCGCCACGATCGCCGAAATCGACCGGTCGACCTCAGAGCGCACCGCGACACGTTCGTCGATCTTTTCGCGGACGGCTTACTCGACAGCAGGGGAGAAGTCATGCTCGTGGACCTGCTGGCAAAGATTCCGTCTACGGTCGACATCGGATTGCGGCCACAGTAACTGCCAGTGGATTCCGGGGGCGGATGGAGGTTTCGAGACGGGTCGCCGAATTACCCCATCGACCCGGAGCAGTCGAGGTTGAGCGCGTAGTCGACCTCCTTGATCGACGCGCCGACCGAACGTTTGCGGCCTTTGACTTTCACTACCTTCCCGTTCTTCCGGGTCTTGACCGCAGCGCGCTTGTCTTTCAGGACCAGCTTCAGCAGTAGCCGTTTGAATGTGTCGAACACCTCGTTGATGTCCGACGCCGAGATGTACAGCCCGTAGTCGTCCCGACAGAGCTCCCGCATCTGTCGGTCCGAGGCGTCACCGATCCCCGCGATGATGAAGTAGCAGTTGTTCGACGGGAAGAACTCGAGGTCGCGGATCAGCTTCCGGACGTCGCGCACGTCACGCGAGCTGTTGTTCTCCTTCCCATCGGTGAAGGTGAGGACGGCCATCGGGACTCCCTGCCGGTTGGCCTCGTAGTGGGCCTTGGCCAGCGAGCCGATGGAGTGGTACACCGAGTCGTACAGGGCCGTCTGGCCGTCGGCCGACAGCTTCTTCACGTCTGTCTTCAGATCGCTTGACGACGACCGTAGCGTACCGAGCGAACACGAGGAGTCGAAGCTGTTGACAACCCCGTAGTGGCGACCGTCACAGTGGATCTCGTCGACGAACCCCTTGGCTCGCCGTTTCATCGTGGTGAGCTTCTTCGTCATGGCGTACTTCCTCATTAGAATGAAGACACGGTGGAACTGACTGAGAACAGGAATCTGCGAAGTCTTTATATAGTGTTTCAGAGCAGTAGCTCGACTCGGGAGTGTCGGGTTTCAGTCCACAGCTGCTGTAGTATCAACGGCCACAGTCCGCAAGAGAGGTCAGTCCCTACCGGCGACGGATCCGACGGATCAGGACCTTCCGCTTTACCTTGACGGGGGATTTGATCACCTTCAGCCGGACGATACGACCGTTGCGCCGGTAGACTTTGACTCGGACCGTGTGGCCCTTGTAGCGAATCTTCCGGACACTGACGCTCTTGCGTACCATATCTACAGCTATGTGTGGGGGGCTACTCGGTAGGTCCCCGGACCGCTGTTCTGGATTAGTTTTATGTAGTCCCGATTTGGAGTCTCGAGTCTTCGACTGTTGACTCCTAGAAAAGTGTTGACCCCTGCTCGAATCTCCCTCGGAATATAAGGGTGAGACCGTTGGGTCGCGATAAATCTCACCCGTTTCTCGGCGGATAGCGCACACGGAGCCTCGCAGTGTTCTGTCAAACATGAATAAGGCGGAGAGGTTTGAGACTGTTTGTCGGTTGATGAACAAAGTGCTGGAGCAACGAGACAGCGGTTCGGGGAAGATCAAGGTTACCGAGGCCGAAGTAGCTGAACTGATAACGGCGCTGGAGTACTACCGGAAAGCAGTAAATCCCAGTTCGGGTGATATCCTGATGAGAACTGAGTACAGTTGCCCAGAGTGTGGGAATACAGGTGAGTTCCGGGCACAGAAGGGCCAGGTTTCACTAGAGGCAGTATATCCGGAAATCGGTGTCGAGGTAATGCGGGTTCATGGGGTCGCCCATTGTAGGGGCTGTAAGCTTCAAGTGAATTTGAACCAGTTCAAACCGATCCAGTTGGATGGTTTCGACGAGGCTATGTGGGAAACTCTGTACGAGGAGAAGTACCACGGCCGGGAGGTTGTGGCGAAGCTACAGCCAGCGTGATCGGGTTCCCTACGTGTCCGGCAAACCGGTGTCAAACCCTCGAAAACGGCAGACGCAGCAACACCAGAACTCACAACGTGAGGGTTCTCAGTCGTGTGTCGGAACGTTGTTCCCATTAGATATATGAGGACTCCTACCAATCCTATAGATATCTTGTACTGTCGAACCAATATAAAAAGATTACCCCAACTGACGCATCGACATCAGGGTGAGGATCCCTTGACGAATAGAAAGTATACGTCGAGCGGTACATCGTTCGTCAATCAACATGAACCACCCGAGAACCGAACTGTGCTCTCCGGACACACTCAATGAGTCAGCAACAGACAGACCCGATGTCGCTCGCAGCGTACTGGTCCCGAATCAGTCAGGTGTTCGCCGTCCAGCACTCGACTTATCGGACACCAGTCCTCGAAACGATTCTCCAAGCCGACTCGGACATCTACACGTTCGCAGGGCTGAAACAGGCAGTTGACGAGTACCTCGAGACGAACGAGGTCGAGGACGCGGATACGGAATGGTCGAACGCAACGCTAACCGACATCCTGCCGTATCTCGAAGACGTCGGCGTTATCCAGCGAGTCCCGAAAGTCGAGAAGGACACCGACTACGCGAGCTACCGGATCGGTGCAGTCTGTGACTGGCTGCGCGAACAGGACCTCAATGCAGGCTCGCCACAGAGCATGCCCGAAGGCAAGGCCGCCTGCATGGTTGACTACGTCGGCGGCGTGTTGAGCGAACTCGACGCAGGCGAGCAGACTGCTATGAGCGTGGAGGGCTATTCTGAGGAACGGATCTCCGTCGTTCCCACCGAGGCCTCCATCTACACCGTTGCTCAGCAGGTCGGGACCTTCTGGGATTCGAACGTCGAAATCGGGATCGGGAACCTGAGCTCTCTCCGTGGGACCGCTTACGAGGAACTACTGGCGTCATTAGATCTCGGTACCGAACTGCCGGCCGATGATGGCTCGTGGCAGACTTCCGACGGGGTTCATGATTTCGCGGCAGCGGGTGTGATCACCGGGCTTGTCGATTGCGATGACAAACAGCGCCTCTACAGACAGATACGGTCATATCTGGGAATGATCCACGCCGGCGCGTGGAAGCTCAACGAGGCTGCCGATGACGGTTCGGAGTACGGTCGCATCGTGACGGGCGAGGAGACGATCCGAGAGCTTCTGGGAAAGGACGGCCAGAATGCCGCCATGAAGCGAACCGGGTTCGACGTTCAGGTCGTTGACAAGAAGGTGCGGTTCGGTTCCTACACGCGTCGAAGCCCCTGAACACACCGCGAGACGGACACACAACTAACAATGTACGAAAACAGGCAGACCGACGGTAGCGGAATGGAACCAGTCGAAGATGGATGGAAAGCAGAGCTCATCGATTATGGTATCGACGAAGCGCAAGCGGAAACCATCGTTTCGATGTTACAGTCCTCAACGGACCTCGTACTTGGGAGCCAGAGTGAAGACGATGTCGAGGAAACGCTCCGAAGGGCGATTGAGGAGACGGACTTCGAGGAGTACGGTGCTGAGAAACCCCAACGACTGACTAATGCGCTTCTCAGGGTCCTCGACGAGTGGCAAGATGGGAGCCGTGCACCGCCAGTCGCTGCAGCACCACGACGGGGCCCGACTGATTGGGAAGATGGGAATGAGGCCCCAATCGAAGACGAGAACCGGACCGACGATTCGAACGGTGGGGATGACGCGAACAGCGACGACGACGCAATACCTCAGGAAGGGTCCGACGAGACGATTGACGAGACCGAGGACGGAGAGTCGGTCACGACGATACAAGGGGACCCGATCTCCCCGGATACAGAGGTCGACCCACAGGCAGCTCCCGGCCAGGAAGGCATCGCCGGGGGAGCCGGACCGATCACTGACGAACAAGGCATTGTCAAGGAAGCAGCCAATGCCACACAGGAGCCACAGGATACGGGCCTACAGGCATCTGAGTCCCAGGGTTCGGGGAGTAGCCCTGCCCAAGCGCCGGAAACTGACGCCGGATCAGGAGAAGACCAGCGCGAATCGCAGGCTGACAGGTCTACCGAGACTGCGGACGACAACTCGGACGGGGGCGAGCGCCAGCAGGATATCGATATTCCGAAAACGATCGCACATATCCAATTCAACCGGAACGAGGAGATTATCAACTCCTGGACGGAGCAGCCGGCCGAGTTGGTCGAAGACGAGATAACCTCTTACGCCACGAGTGTAGCCCAAGTGTACCGAGATCTGGTCAAGGAGGCCATGTTCCCCGGAATGAGCGACACCGAACAAGAACTTCTGTTCGAGAAACTTGTGGAGGACCGCATCGAGGAACGAATGAATAGTGAGTAAGTGGGGCTGTTACAAGTCGCTGTGCTCCCCTGACTGGACCCACTCGAGCGCCTCCGTCAGTTCGTTTTTGTCGAATGCCATCTGCCGGAGCGCGTCCTTTCGACTCTTATTCCACGCTTCCCAGGAGAGGTCGCCGTTCTGCTCGTAATCGAAGAAATTCCCAATATCGGTCGGCGTCGTCGCGCCCGTGCGGGCCAGTTCGAACGGGTTCTCCCCGCGGACGTGGTACTTGGCATAGTGGAACGGCTGCTGTTCGACGATCTGGTTGGTTTCCTCGTCTCTGCGTTTCAGGCGCGCGGGCGTGTTCGTCTTCCCGATCATCTCGATATCCCATTCCTTCCCATCTCTCCGTAGCGTACTGTTGCTGAACAACTCTTGGAGGAAGAGCCGGTACCGGATGTGCTCTATCGAGAACGACGAATCCGGCTGGTAGCTGTACCACGTCCGGACGAGCCGGTCTGTAGAGAGTTGGATCGACTCGTGAGTGGTGTAAAACCCTCGCTTCCACGGGTTCTCGACGGCGTCTTTTCGTTGTCGGTCCGTCAGGTCGCTAGCCTCATCGTACGTCCCGCCGCCTGCTCTCGTCTCCCAGTAGCTTCCGTCGGTCCGGATGTCGTTGACGTTCCTGCCGGCCGCAACGTCGTGGAGCAGGTGACAGACCCATTTGTCAGGGTGCATCGTCGCCTCCCGAGGCACGTTGAGCGCGTCGAGGGCACGGTCGCGCCCGACTTCCTCCTCCAGCCAGTCGATGGTCCGGAGGACCTGCGTGTTCCGGCCGACCTTGCTGTAGTCATCAGGGGCGAGATACCACTCTGAGAGTGCACGCACTGTCTCGTCGAGTACGTCCAGGTCGGTCTGTTTCAGCGTCTCCCGTTCGGCTGGGGAGACGGAAATCACCGAACAGAGATCCTCGAACGGCGAGTCGGACTCGATCAACTCCGACAGCACCCGACGCTCTTCCAGAAAGGCCGGGAATTCGTGATACATCGTCGGAAGAGCTCGAGAGAAGACTTGCTGTCCATTCAGAACTGCCGGGATCTGCGAGAACGGGAGCATGTAGCCGAACGCGGCCTCTTCTGGGTGGTTGAGCGTCATGAAGTGCCCGTTTGGCGAATCGCTCGACCCGTACTCGTGGAACTTCAGGACGTACCGCATCAGTACCGACCGGAGGAGCTGATATCCCGCCAAACCCTCCTGAATGAACTCGTTGTCGTCGATAATGTCCGTATCTGGGTTGATGAACCGCCGCTGGACCGCGCTGGCGGACGGGTAACGGATCGACCGTTGCGCGTGGCCAATCTGGGTAGTGAGTAGCTTGCGCAGCCGCTCGTCACCCATGATGGTTGCATCGTCGATGTAGTTCCCAGTGTGGGGGCCGAACAGACGGAACTCCGGTCGCCCCGTCGGCTTGAACTCGTACCGGGGGTTGAACCCATCCTCTATTTTCTCCGCCGACCCCTCAACAACTACCTGTAGTACAGGCTCATACCCCTCGACGCCGCTGGGATGCGCTTTGTCGTCAGTCGGGTCCGCCTCGTGGCCCATCCGCTTGTTTTCGATGATGTCGACGACGTCGGCGCCCATTGATATCCAAACTATCTTACAGGAACGCTTATAAGTGTGACCCCGATGTTGGTCCGGATCGTGTTCGAGCAGTAGCGTCACCGATGACTCCAAAAAGATGGCAATCAATATGAACCGATACAGTATGGCCACTGCGAAGCCCCGACAGTATCCGGCGCGAGAGACGGTGCGATGAAGATCCTCGTTCTCGGGGATGCCCATCTGACGGCAACCACTGTTCCGGATATCGGCGTCGAGGCTACGGAGATCGATTTCGTAGTCGTCGTTGGAGACCTGCTGGACAACCGGTGCCGCTCTGTCGAAACTGGCGAGGAGGTACTCCGAAGTATCGCCCGTTCGGTTGCCCCTGTTGGATTCGTTCCCGGCAATCACGACTACCCGTACCATGATACACTTACCACAATTGAGGGTGTGACCGACCTCACGGAGTCCAATACATGGGAAGGCGTTCGGTTTGTCGGGCTGGGCTGTGACCGGTTCAACGCTGGTACGGAGATACAGTACTTGCACGACCCGTTCCAAGGCGATGCTGAACAGGTCGACGAGTGGCTGGGTGCCTATCGAGAGCAGGAGTTTGGATCCTCGCCTCCAACAGGTTCTGATTTGGTTCGGTCGGAGCTATCAGCGTCAGAACTCGAGCGATACAGCGCTCGACTTCGACACCTCCGTGATGGACTTGACGACGCTTCCGAACCCAGGGTACTCGTCTCACATGTTCCACCGTTCAACACTCCAATCGACGTAATTCGGGAGGATGGTTCGCCACTACAGGGACACCACTGGGGCTCGGTTGCTGTTCGTCACGCACTTCGCGAACACTCACCGACGCTCTGTCTCTGTGGACACATTCACGGTGCAGCAGGCGTCGTTGAGGTAGACGGAACCCTGTGTGTAAACCCCGGCTATCGGGGGGCGAAAACTATCGATATCGGTGGTGAATCCGTCGGCATCGATGATGTCGAACTCGACTACGAGTGACGTCTCTCTGGTGGAGGATGGCTCGTTCAGGCACGGCAAGTGAAACTGTGTGTGTACGTAGCGGGCGGCAGCGGCAACATTACCACGGAGGGTCCGAAGTCATCGAAGGCTGTTGATACCCCGAGTAGGTACAGTTCTGGCGGCTCTCCTGATTGCTCGTGGTCGTACGCTGCTTGGGCGAACAGGGAAACTGTCCAATACCTGGTGAAGCGGCAAAGGCTATTCACCTGAGCGGGTCACCAAAGCTGCGACCGCTGAACTGAGACAGTAGATCGTTACAGGAACTAGCATGGGATCCAATCTGAGGGTCGATACTCGAGAGTTGGGTTCCTCAGTCGTTGCGCCTGGAGATTGTGACCCTTAGGGACGCAGCGCAAACAATCGCTACCCACTTTTGTCTGTATTCGAACCAGTAACCGAAGCGAGTGCCCGTATACAACTATCTCCACCTCAAGCCGGCTGGGAGTGGTTGTTACATTTATGCGCTCGCGGTTCCCGAGGGTGTCGACGAGTGGAGAGGAAACGGCCGTCTGCGCGACGAATCTACGAGTTGATCCCGAGGAAGCTAAGACGTTCTGTCAGCGTTACAGCCGCCGGTGGCAGATCGAGTGTGAGATCAAATCGATCAAAGGTGACTTTCTCGCCAAGACCTCCTCGAAAACTACCGCGTTCAGGCTCTGTTGAAATCCTCAGAGAGTTACATGTTTACCATGTAATTAGACGAAATGAAGCCCCTCCCGAAGTCGCAGCTTCTCCGGGTTACTGAGAAGGCGATCCATCTGGGCCGCCGAGCCGTTTCTCGATACTCCTCAAATTCTTCAAACACCGCTATACACTCCCGCAGCACGTTGTTCTGCTCTGTCTCAAAGTGCGGAAGAACACGACCTACCGTGGCCTACTTGACGAACTGATCGAGATGCCACGCATCCGTCGTGTTCTCGGGCTAACCGAGCTTCCTACTGCTTCAACGCTCTGTAAACCGCTCAACCGGCTTGATATGGCTGAGTGGCGTATCATTTTGACTCTCTCAGCGACGTTACTTCCGACAAGCGAAGTTGTTGGTGTTGATGTGTCAGGGCTCGACCGTAGTCACGCTTCGAAACACTACACGAAACGTGCTGAACTCACGATTCAGCAGCTCAAGGTGACGTTGCTGGTCGATACGAAGGTGAACGCAATTCTCGATCTACACGTGACGACGACTCGAAAGCACGATAGCCAGATCGCTCCGTCGTTGATCAAGCGCAACCCCGAGGATATTGACATTTTCCTCGGTGACAAGGGCTACGACGACCAGAAGATCAGGCGACTTGCTCGTCAACACGAGGTTCGGCCACTGATTAAGCATCGTGAGTTCACACCACTCCACAAGGCATGGAACGCACGCTTAGACGCTGATCTCTACGGACAACGGAGTCAATCCGAGACCGTGAACTCAACGCTCAAGCGAAAGTACGGTGCGTTCGTCCGCTCACGGCGCTGGTGGAAACAGTTCCGGGAACTCACCATTGCTTGTCTCATTCATAATGTAGATCGGTCACTCTGAGCGGTCAATACAGGGCCTCTATTGAACAGTGGGGCCACTAAACGGGTACAAGTTATGTCCGCGAGTGAAGAATGCTTATTTCGTCTGGAGAGAATACATTGCCAATGGATCAAACAGAGGGAGATGAAGTAGACAATCGGGGGATGGGCGTTGGTATCGCTATTGGAGCAGGACTCGGTGTTGCGCTCGGAGTCACGATGGATAACCTCGCGTTGGGTATCGCAATCGGCATGGGCGTTGGGATTGCAGTCGGTGCTGGATTATCGACGCGGTGAGTATGCAGCTCTCATCGACCGGCTGTTTCAGATGAGAATATATCTGAAGAATAGGATTTCAACAGAGCCCAAATTCTTGAAACAGAGGAGATGATCGACTTATTCTGAATCTTCGTCCTCGGCCGGATCCTGCTCAGTTGATTCGGTCTCCTCCTGAAGCCTCTCCGCGAATCCGGATTGGTCAACAAATCCACCCCCCATACTGGCTGCCAAGACATCCTGCCGATGACTGAGCCAGTCCTCGAATGACTCATCTGTATCGATATCAAGCGTGTATTGATATCCAGTCTGAGGGATCTCAACCGGGTCCATAGTCTGCCTGAAATTCAGCCACTGAGCCGGGCTAATCTCCTCTGCTAAGAGCTGTTCAATCACGGCAATGATCTCGTTGCTCGAGACCTCACGACGCAACACTGGACTAAAATCCACCAGAACGTCATCTGGCGTTTCGTTTGACAGGTACTGGAGATAGAGAGTGGTACCAATCCACTGCTGTTTGAATGAGTCCAACCCACTATCAGAAAGCTCCGAGACAGCTTTTACCCAGCCGTAGCCGACGTGCCCCCAGTCGGGAAAGTTCACACCCGTTCTCAATTCATATCGGAGAAATGCACCCGTGAGCTCGGCAGCCGAAATATAGACCGCTTGGAGTGCTCGAGCCTCCGAATACGAATCATGGGCACCTCCTGGATGGGGTGAACTCCAGTTTGTGGTGTCGTCATCAATTGCATCCGCTGTCGAGTCCACGAGTTTCCCTAAAATTCCGGGAAAGTAATTGATGACTGCGCTTGTGTACCTTCGATCGTAGTTTTGATTCTCGTCTCGGACATGAACTGAGTTCGCCAGCTGCCATCCCAAGTAGCGCGTCCCCTTACCAGTCCCGTTCCAGAGACCAGCCTCAGCAGCATTTTGTAACATATCCTTCGCCGACTCAATCGCTTCTCCCCGCACTCGTTCATCGATACCGTCATGACCTAAATCAAGAACAAGATCCGAAAGCCCGCGTACCGGAAGGAGAACGGGTCGCTCCAGTGATTTGTCAACTCCAGCCCGCCCGATTGTCTCTAGGGTACTCACTACCTCGGTCGCACCCTCCTCTAATTCCGCCGAAACAGCAGTCTCACCAGTACTCGTGAGTCGATTCGTACAGAGATCTTCCAGTGAGTCACCGACAGGTGCGTCCTCCTCAAGCATCTCTACAGAACACTCCGCTAAGAGTTCGCTCACCCGACGGCTGATAATATCTAACCCCAGATAGACGGCGGCAGCATCTCGTTCATTGATCTGTGAATTAATAACAGACAATATGACGAGGAACGGGTCCGGTTCGCGATAATCATCACTCGACGCCTCTGCTTGGTCGATGATCTGAGACGCAGTCAGATCGTCCTCCAGTCTGTCTAGAATACCCTCCGGAGTACTCTGTTCTAAAGTCCGATCAACGAAGTCGAAGAGCGAAACAAACGCGACAATCGCCAGAAGTCCGGAAGAATACAGCCACAGCTCTATCCAGAAGCCGTCTACATACCCGTACGCGAACAACCCCAAGAGACTGGTGCCGATCGAGACAGCGAATACTCCGACTGTTCGTAGATAAATCGTGTCCGAACGGAAGAGGTCGGGGAGACGAGGAGAATATTGTGAGGTAGACAGTTGAACGCCTAAGATCACCACCGAAAAGACGATCGCAAAGATCGTAGCCTGAATCCCCGCTAAGGTAGAGAAGATCGATGTCCCCACAGCTGAGAGGTCCATATTCAAAAAGTACGCATAGACTGGGAAGATCAGTAGCGCCACAACGAGGGGATAGCGGAGTTTATGGAACGTCTCGTTACGCATTCAGTTCAATTGCGAGTTGGCTGGTACAAGACATTACTGGAGTCCAAGGTCGTCAATTTGCGGCTCTGGGATCGTAGCAGTAGTCTACCAGCTCGAATGCTACCAGCCGTTCTACTTGCTACGGCCCTATTGAATTAGTTGGGTCAGACAGTGATTTAATTCTGTGAAAACAAACGGAGTATCTACTATGAGCGGACAACGGGAGATAATATTGGTAGCTCTCACACCCCATATTCGATATGAAATCGGAGATTGACGTAGTAGTAAGATAACTCTCACACACCGTCTTCGATATGAAATCGGTTCTTCCACAGAGAAAATTGCCCTAAATCTAATTTGGACGGTCTAATACAGCAGTATTAGCTTTTTGTTTAAGCATTTCATCTCGAAGAACCTGTTGCCATTTCTCACAATGAAATCTCGTCGACGAGGTCGCACACAGTGTTTTTGTATTTCATTTCGATGACGGGGTGTGTGGATGGGGCCGATTTCCTGGCTCGATGGCTTCATATCGATTGAGAGGTGGTCACTTCGAAGAAGATCTACCGCGGCCAGGATTCCAAGGTGGGATTTCATTTCGATGACGGGGTGTCTGTCTTGCTGTCTGAGATTTCATATCGATAGAGGGGTCTTCACCTCGAAGTTGGTGTGTGATGATATGAACGAGGCAGGAAATTCATTTCGACGGCGGGGTGTTCATATCGACATCGCCCCTTTCATTTCGACTTCGCCCCTTTCATTTCGACAAAGGTTATTAGCGGTTAGATCACAATGACCAGTATGGAAGGCGACGAAACCGACTCGGGGCAGCCAGATACCGAGTCTGGTGGGTCACAAGAGTCCGGAGCATCTGTCGTGGATAGCATCCTCGATGGCGACGTACAGACTGTTTTTGAAAACAAGGACCTCGTAGACTCGAGTACGATTGTCGATCAGGATCGGATCTACGGCCGGGACGAGCAACTCGCTGCCGAAGCTCGGGCGTTTCGGGACACTCTCGATGGTGAGCGACCGCCGGATTTGCTTTTGTACGGTCCTAGTGGCACAGGCAAGACCCTGACAGTGAAAGCCGTCGCGAACAAAGTCAAAGAACGCGCTCAGGAGAGCGGTATTGAGTTCGACTTTGTGGCAGTCAACTTCAAAACGATGGAGTCTCACACGCTCGACCGCGCCGTGTGGAAGCTAGGCCACCAGACGGCACGGAAGGCGGGCGTGGTTTGGGATGTCCCTCGGTCGGGTGTCTCGACCGATATGAAATACACCCGGCTCTACGAGATCGTCGACGATCACTTCGATTCACTCGTGTTCATCCTCGACGAGATCGACGCGCTGACCGGCAGTACGGGCGCAGACGAACCGGCGTATTCTCGGCTGCTCTATAGTTTGAGCCGAGTCATGTCGGAACAGCATGTTGATACGCAGCTGTCAACGGTGGTTGTTACTAACTACCCGAAGTTTCGCGAGAACTTGGACAGTCGGACTGACAGCTCCTACAATCCGAACGGGATTCATTTCTCGGATTACGACGCTAACGAGCTCATCGAAATTCTCGAACGACGTCGAGATGCGTTTAAAGACGACGCCCTCGAAGACGGAGTAATTGAGATCGTGGCTGCGTACGGTGCTCAAAACGAAGGTGACGCGCGTCGCGCGATCGACCTGCTACGAGATGCTGGAGAGATCGCGAACCGGGCAGGCGATACGGTGGTAACTCAGGACCACGTCAGATCGGCAAACGACTCTGTGGTAAAGAATCGGGTCCTCGAGATCGTTGGCGGGATGTCTGTCCAAAAGAAGCTGTCTCTGTACGCTGCCGCACTTGTCGCGAAAGAGAATGAAGGAGCGGCTCCGAGCCCCGTGGTGTACGACATCTACAAAATTCTCTGTGAGGGAAGCGACATGGAGATATACACACAAGAAACAGTCAACAGCCACATCAATAAGGCCGGAACGTACGGCGTTCTGGAGAGCGAACGGGTCAGTGGTGGATTCAAGTCGGGTGTTCACTTGGTTTTCAAGTTTACCGAGCCCGTTGGGGCTGTTCTAGATACATTGAGCGAGGACGAGCGACTCCAAGAGATTCCTGTAGAAGAACTTGGGGAGGTCGTGAAGAGACGGTTGTCGGATTCGTAGTCCGGTCCGCACAGCTAGTACTCTCTCTCAACCTACTCGTCGGCAGCGCGGTCGTCAAGCGGATCGGGCATGGGGAGGTCCTCAATGTCGGCATCGATCTCCTCCGCAGAGAGGTCCGACCCTTCAGCAAGGAATTCACTCACGCGATTCCCGAGGTCCCCGATGGCGTCCTCGAACGCCTCAAGCTCGGCATCACTCATGGACTCCTCCCGCCAGTCGGATCCTGATTCAGATCGTGCCATTTCTCGAATCTCCGGAGCAGCGTGTCGGCGTGCTGCTCGATGTACGCGATACAGTAGCGCGGCGCTCGTGTTAAATTCACGGGTGGGAAATCGTCTTTGACGCGGGCCTTCTCACCGAATTTGTAGACATCCATGTGAAGTCCCTCCTCGGTGATATCGTGCCCCATCGGGTTCTCTGGATCGTGGTCGAACCGGACGACTTCGTGCCAACCGTCATCGACGCGCCGCTCCAATTGGACGACGAACCGCTTCGGGATCCCCGCCTCCTTCACGATCTCAACGCGGAGCCGGGCGTGGGGATACTCGACCCAGTCACGATACTCGACGCTATTATCACCCATCGGTTGTCTGTATTCCTCACTCGTTTCGAGGTATATGTCGCCGCCGATCGACGACCCCTGAACCGCCGAATTGGTTGGTCACCTGCCTTTTAGGCTCAACTAATTCTGTTCACTTGGCCGAGCAACCTCTCGGTCAATTCTCTACGGTCCACCGCGGGGAGAGGTGGGGGCTGGAGGACACGCGAGCGCCGTATCGGCAGGATAAGCAGGTGGATGCTCGATATCAGGTTCATTGAGCAGAAATGGCTCACCAGCTGAACAGCGGTACCGACTAGTTACCAAGTCTTAACCAACAAATTCGCAGTAGAGGCCATGTTGTTGGTTAAGCCGCTCAAACTCGAACACTCTCTCATGCTTAGCAATGAATGCGCCATCATAGTAGACAAACGAGATGTCGTTGCGATCGACATTCCGCTACGTTCTGTCCACTGAGGTACCCCTGATGTGGACGAGATCGACGTCAGATGTCGTGGGAAACGGTTCATGGCTCTCTGGATCGAGATATGACTCAATATCCTCAATTGGGTGCCCATCTCGGATGAACTGCTTGTAGATCAGCAACGCGATCAATACGACCCTGACACCGGCGAACTTATGAGACATCGTACAAGCCGTTTATAGATCAGCAACGCCGCCCCGACGCACTCTTGCGTTCAATAGGGCACAAGTAGTTCTACTTTCGCTCAGTATGGGGTTCTTTTTTGTATCTCCTATTTGTATGACAAGTTGTATGATCCCCCGCTACAGAGGTGAGTCATCCGAGTGCGTGTAATGGCCCATTTATCCGCACGGGCAGACGCAGCCTACCAGAACGATTACCACCACAAGCTTCGTGGCCGGCTCTGGGACGCGCTCGACGGTACCGCATACGACGACCGCCACGACGACGGCGAGCCGCCGGGATTCTCATATTCGAACCCGTTTCCGCCGCATGATATGCAGGAGGGGGACGACCGAAAGCTGCTGGTCGCCTCGCCCGACGAGGAGTTACTGGCCAACGTCGCGGCCGACCTACTCGACGAGCCGGAGCTGAACATCGGCGAGATGCCGTTCCACGTCGACGACGTGACTTCGCTCGAACCCGATGTCGGCGAGCCGGGCACACGCGGGACGATTGAAACCGGGACCGGCCTCTTGGTTCGGATTCCGCCATGGCAATGCGAGGAGTACGGCATCGACCACCCCGGCGGTGACACCGCCGTCTTCTGGCGACCGGAGCATTCGATGAAACCGCTCCGCAAGCAGCTGGAGGACAACCTCGATCAGAAACATGACCGCTTCGCCCACGACCACCTGCCAGGGCCGAGCGATGTCGACGGGGATCTGTTCGACGGTTACGAACTGAACAAGACGTTCGCCGTCCCATTGACTGTCACCGAGGGCCAGGAGATGACCTACGTCCTAAGCAAGTGGGAGTTCTCCTACACGGTTCGGGACGATCACCATCGCCGTCATCTCAACCTCGCGCTGGATTGTGGACTCGGAGAGCGGAACTCTTTGGGGCTCGGGTTCATGAACATCACGGACAAAACACTGCCAGGCGAGAGCGAACTGGAGGGTCGAGATGCTTTCCCCTGACGCGTTCCGCGAGAAGTACCCGCCTGAGGAACTAGAAGCGAAGCTTTCGGATTCACCAATTGGATCGCTTCGTGACCTCCAGTACCTTTACGGGAAACTTTACACGCTCGCCACGACGGGTGGTGGTGAGTACGCCCCATATCTCACACCTGACGCGGCTGGCGATCTCGTTGACACCGATAATAGCCTAATCGTAGTTCGGGTTGATGTGTCCGGTGATGAGCCCCGACTGGCTGACGACGAGCTCGGCCCAGTACAGGTGACGAGGTACACTGAAGACCTGGTTCAGAATGTAGGACACTGTAAATTCTCAGCAGCCGCAGGAATTGACCACAGCGTGACACATCAAGCTGGGAGAAACAGTAATCCGGAGAAATTGGCTCGCTACGCCAAGGAACGGCTAACACGATGGGCTACGGACGAGGTGGTAACCGAGGCTGCTGATGAACATCAGGATGGTTGGATCATTGAAGAACTTGCTACACTCGGTCAAAACGAGACCGCCCTGGAAACGATTGAGGAAACACTCACCCGTAAGCTCGGAGGCGAATCAGCCACTTCACTATTAACAGTACGGGTGAAGGCTGAGCCTGATGGTGAGTACCAGTGGCCCGGTGACATGGACGTGTTCCGTGAAGCGATGCGACAGCGAAAACTCTCTAAACTCGTTACTAAAAACAAGGCAGATGACTCGTCGGGTGACGCGACTGATCTCGTCACGGGCTCGCCAGCGCGAACCGTCGGTACGTCCGAGGACCCACAAAATTACTTCCTAGGCAAGCAGCTTGAGAAGTTCCCCGGCCTCGACATCGAAGAAGCGTGGCGATCACATCCGATTTCCGAAGATGCCGCAATCACGGTAATGAACGCTGACACGTTCGTCGAGGCCTGCACCTACCGGACATTTGGCGCGAAGGTATACTACCTCCCGTACGTATTCGGTCGATTGGCTCCTGAGAAGGTACATCGATTATACGAATTGCTCTATCGGACTGTCGAAGACGAAGAGACGACACCAATCGAAGACGCGTATGAGGAGGAGCGTCGAAAAACCATTGAGGAACAGGATTTTCGGTTCTATATATCGGCCGTGATGCCGCATCAGATGTCTCGATACGACGTGTTCGGCGAGACGCTGAACGGCCGGCTCCACTATCCGAAGCAACTCGCAATCAGGCACAACGAGTTCGTCCAAACCGTCTCGGCGTTCAATAGAGACCATTTCAAAGAGTGGACGGCTCCGCTTCCGACCAACCAGAACTGGGGACTGCTGGAAACGAACGACGAACAGTTGCACGCGATCTCGACTGGCTGGTATTTCAGACAGACTTTCGCCGAACGCGATGACGACGAAGCTGACGCTGACGATCCGCGAATCGAAGCCCTCGTCAGCGTGCTGAGTGGCGAAGCGATAGCCGTCGATGTGTTGCTCGAAGAGTACGTGACCAGGATTATTGACGATCAGACCGATGACAGCGAGCACGAAGGGTTCCCCTCGTTCCTCGTTGCCAGTCAGTTCGCACAACTCTGCGCGCTTGCGGATGAGGACCTGAGGCTATTACAGACGACCGACCCGTCGAAAGATCAGATTACAGAGCAACCGACCTATGACACGAAAAGCATGCCATCACTAGATGAAATCCCAATCGCGGACGGGGGCCACCCCGCCGCACCGAAACTCGAATCGTTCATCAACAAAACACCTGCACTGTCTCCCGACCACGACGACGACCCGGACTCTGTAACGAGCCAACGTCGCGGAGCGTTCCTGCTTGGCGCGCTCGTCGGCGACATCGGCAGCTATCAGGAGTACAGCGAGGATCGCTCGACAACGCTGGTTGACCAGTACCCGGTCAAATCGATCACTCGCTCGCGGATCAAGAAGGTAACCCAGGAAACCGTCGCCAAGACGCTGACCTATACGCGTCAGGAAAAGAAACAGCAGGGGAACTATCCCGGCACGAAGGCGGATCACATCGTCGACCGGCTTCGTGATACGATTCTTAATCCCGATCCGGAAGAGTGGGAGATTGAAACCGACGATCTCCGCTTCTACTACGCCCTTGGCGTGACGTACGGGATGAACGACCACCCGTGGAACCGAGAGGAAACCGATGCCGACGATGTAACTTCCGAGGAGGAACACTAACATGTCCGATACACCTGACCCCGTGACGAACCGCTCAGAAATCGTCTTTCTGTACGATGCCGTCGACGCGAACCCGAACGGCAACCCGCTGTCCGGTGCTAACCGGCCGCGAATCGACCCACAGACCCATCAGGCAATCGTCACCGACGTTCGTCTGAAGCGGTATCTCCGCGACCAACTCGACGACGACGGTCACGGCGTCTACATTCGAAACGTACAGGAAGACGGCGATCAGTACACGCGCGGTCAGCTCCTCGAAGATCGACTCAAGGAGGTCGAGCCCGACGACTACGACCTCGATGATGACGAGGAGGTCGAGGAGTTCCGCGACGATATCTTCGGCGAGTTCCTGAACGAGAGCGTCGATGTACGCTACTTCGGTGCGACAATGTCAGTAGATACCGACGAGGTTTACGCCAAGCACCTACCGGATCATTTCACTGGCCCCGTCCAGTTCTCGCCCGGCAAATCGATACACGCGGTCAACGAAAACGAAGAATACGATAGCCTGACGAGCGTGATCGCTACGCAGGAGAACAAACAGCAGGGTGGATTCGATCTCGACGACCACCGGATTCAGTACGGATTGATCCGATTTCACGGACTCGTCGACGAACATGGGGCTACCGATACAAACCTCACCGCAGCGGATGTCGAACGGCTCGACACGCTCTGCTGGCGGGCGATCAAAAACCAGACTATCAGTCGGAGCAAAGTCGGGCAAGAACCGCGGCTCTACTGTCGCGTTGAGTACGCCGACGAGAGTTTCCACCTCGGCGGTCTCGACCGCGATCTCGAACTCAACTACGAGCATTCCAAACCCGACGAGGAACTCCGAACGGTACGTGACCTCACGCTTGACGTGACAGGACTCGTAGACCGACTTGACAGAGCAAGTGACCGGATCGAACGTGTTCGAGTCGTCGCCAGCGACGTACTACAACTATCCCACGATGGCGAACTCGGCGGGCCATCGGTACTTCACGAGGCCCTCGAAGACGCAGTCGGAACGGATGCTGTAGAGGAAATCGATGTCTACGACGAACAGACCGCGACACTCCCGAGTGACGACGACAAGGCGTAACGATGTCGCAACAATCGCTGGACGGTTGGACGACCGACGAAAACGGCGGCCAGCCTGATCGCTGTCTCTCGTTTACCGTTCGCGGTCCGTGGGGTCATTTCCGACGAATTGAGGGAAACATCGTCAAGCAAACCTATCGAATCATTCCCCGAACTACCGTTGCTGGGCTCCTCGCAGCTGTTCTAGGGATCGAACGGGATGGCTATTACGACCTGTTCGCACCCGATAGCTCGGCAGTCGCCATCGAACCTGTTCGGGAAATCAGGACGGTCAATATGCCGATGAACACTCTATCGACCGCTGCTGGGAACTTACAGTCGCTCAACGGTCGTGGAAAAATCAGCGTCAAGCTACCTGATCCGACGACGCTCCGGCAGCAACACAACTACGAGGTGCTGGTCGATCCGGCCTACCGAATCGATATCGCACTCGCCGACGACCAGTGGTATACTAAACTGCGCGAGACGCTTTCTGCTGGTGAATCGCACTACGTGCCGAGTCTCGGCCTCTCGGAGTATCTCGCAGACATCGAGTATCACGGCGAGTTCGATGTTGCGGACGGGCCGCAGACGGATACTGTGGAAGTCGATTCAGCGGTCCCAAATGCTGTTGATGATGTCGTTCTGGATGTGAGAACTCGTTGTCAGATTGAGGAGTCGCCCGCGTTCATGGAGTCCGATGCCGGTGGTCGGACGACAACTGGATTCACGAACTACGCCTACAATCCCGACGCCGACTCGCTTGAGGTGCGAGACACGACAGCAGCCACTGTCGATGGCCGAACCGTGGTGTTCGTCTGATGGCTGTGTACTCTCATCCGCCCGAAGACGGATATGAAGGTATCTATCTTCGGGATCATTTGGATGATGTTGCCCGGCGGGCCAGAGCAGTCGTCCCCGATGAAGCGACAACACCTACAGATGAGTCGCTACAGCAGGTCGTCCAGACGCTTGCCTATGTTCACGACTTCGGCAAAGCAACGACCTTCTTTCAAGAATATCTTCAATATGGCACCGAACCTGAGCACAAGCCGTGCCGATACCATGCTCCAATCGGCTCGTTCGCCGCGTACTATGCGCTCGACGCACAGGGGTTTGAAACTGAGGCCTGTCTAGCTGGTTTCGTCGCCGTCGCCAAACACCACGGGCGGCTTCCGGATGTGACTCAGTACATCTACGACCGTGCGTACACCTCAGAGAACTCAACGGGAGGAGCGCAGACCAATGATGAACAGCTACAGGCAGCAATCGCTATGCAGCTCAATGATATCGAAGACCACGTTCCGGACTTGGCGGCCGATGTCTTCGATGCTGCCACTAATGGCGATGGATCGTGGGACGGATTTCGCTACTCGTACAAAGAGCTGCTTGATGAGATCGCTGCGGCTGTTGCCACGCAGAGTGGTACGACGATCAGTCGTGAGTCACTGTCGGAGTCCTGTTACGGCCTAACTCTCGAAATATGGGGGTCGCTCGTTCTCGCGGACAAGACGAGTGCCGCAAGCCGGAGTGAGGAGGTGGACGTGGATTCAACCTACGAAGCAACGAAACCGTCGCTACAGGTATTAGACGATTACGTGGCTAATCTTGAAGCTTCTTCGCCCGCTGATCCGGAAGGCTCCAGAACGGAGCGGCTGAATCACTATCGCTCACGTGCGCGATCAGCTGTCGTAGAGAACGCAAAACAGTTCGCTGAAGGTGGCGGCGGAGTGGTGACACTTACTCTGCCAACCGGAATGGGAAAGACGCTCTCCGGGCTGTCGGCCGCACAAACGGTTCGTGACGAACTCGGTGGCGAGCGTGTCGTCTACACACTCCCGTTTACCAGTATCATCGATCAGGTCGTCGATGAAATTGAAGACATCTACGAGACCGATACACTTGGGCGATTACTGACTGCCCACCACCACCTTTCGGAAACCCAAATCGTCGACGAGGACGACGTGGACGCTGATGAAGCGGACAGGAACGACGATGTCGCCGGGATGCTCGCTGAAAGCTGGCGGGCCGGCCTCACAGTCACGACGTTCGTACAGTTATTCGAGAGTCTTGCTGGGCCGGCCAACAAGCAGTCGATGAAGATACCTGCGCTCCGAGATAGCGTTGTTATACTCGATGAGCCACAGAGCTTGCCGCTCGACTGGTGGAAACTCGTCCCCCGTCTCGTTGGAATACTGACCGAACAGTACAGCGCGACGGTTATCGCTATGACCGCAACCCAGCCACAGCTGTTCGATGAACCAACCGAGCGAGGAGGTGACGCGACTGAACTGGTCGACGATCCTGATGTGTACTTCGAGGCGACCGAGCGCGTTCAGTACGAACTCGATGCGTCGACCGAGCGGTATATCGAGACGCAAGAAGACCCGAAATCATACACCCAGGCGGGTACCGAACTGCTAACTGTAGTCGATTCCGGCGCGTCAACGCTTGCGGTCTGTAACACAATCGATAGTGCCCGAGCCCTCTTTGACGAACTTACTGACAACACGGACTCGCTACCCAGGGTCGGAGACATCTACGCTGACGAACTCAGCACAGTCGAAACGACAGCTGACATCGATCCGAAGACGCTTGCGAGCCGAATCGAAGAGCGGAGCGACCGGTCGGTGCTCCACCTCTCGACACGACTTCGTCCTGTGGATCGTCTCAAACTGATCGAAACCGCAAAAGAACTCACCGACGACGGACATGGTCTCATCACGGTCTCGACACAGCTTATCGAAGCTGGCGTCGATATTAGCTTCGACCGTGTCTACCGTGATCTGGCTCCAATCGACAGTATCGTTCAGGCAGCCGGTCGCTGTAACCGGTCGTTCGAGCGGGAACAGGGGCGCGTCATCGTCTGGTGGCTTGATGTCCCAGATGAGCAACAAAAAACACCTGCAGAAGCAGTCTACAATCGAGGAGCGACCCTTCTTCCTGTCGCGGCGGAAACTCTCGATGCTGTTCGTGAAGGGGATGAACCACTCTCCGAGACCACTGTGGCCCGTACAGCAGTCACAGAATACTACAAAACACTACACACCGACAAGAACGTTGGCAAACAAGAGTATGCTGAGTATGTCGACGACGTACGCGGAGACAAACTCAAAGATCTATCACTGATCGATCAGCGTAACGCAGTCGACATCATCATCTGCCGAACCAAGGACGAACGAAATCAAGTAGAGCAGGT
This sequence comes from Halorubrum sp. SP9, assembly GCF_005435015.1. Taxonomy (NCBI): domain Archaea; kingdom Methanobacteriati; phylum Methanobacteriota; class Halobacteria; order Halobacteriales; family Haloferacaceae; genus Halorubrum; species Halorubrum sp. SP9. The sequence continues at coordinate 18,258 of NZ_SGXU01000022.1, read as the reverse complement.
ACGCGAAGCGTGGAGCCAGTACGAGTTCGACCGCGTCCGTCGGCTATTGGATGAGCTCAAGCAAGCGCGGGTGTCGATCCCGGTCTACCGTGGCGAATCTGATAAAAAGGACAAGCTCGGTCAATTGAATCCAGTCCACTCTGACACGGATGTGCTATGTCTTGATGTTCGTAAACACGGATTGAGCGAGTATTTCGATGAGAATACAGGGTTCGTCATTCCGGACAGCACTGCTGAGAGGCGGATCTTATGACCGCCGCTGATCCAGTCGACCGCCTCCTCGCAACCGCTCGCGGCGAGCCGGTCGGCGAACCGTTCCGCGTTACGGGCGTGATGGTGCAATACTACTACGTCTGCAAGCGGGAACTCTGGTTCGAAAGTCGGAATCTCGAAATCGACCGCGAGAACGCGACCGTCGTCCGTGGCACCCGCGTCGACGAGACGGCCTACAGCGACAAACGCGAGAACCTCCATCTCGGCATGATCTCACTAGATTTGCTGGACGACGGCCGCGTCGTCGAGGTCAAACCTTCCTCGACGCTCACGGAACCCGCTGAAATGCAGCTGTCGTACTACCTCTGGTATCTCGACCGCGTCGCCGATATTCAGCGAGACGGCGTCCTGGCGCATCCACGTGAGCGAAAGCGCGAGCCGGTCGAACTCACGGCGGAGCGAGCGGAGAAGGTCGAAACCGCGATCCGTGGGATTCACGACATCGTCAGCCAAGCCTCGCCGCCACCGGCCGAGGAGAAACCATTCTGTGACTCCTGTGCGTACCACGATTTCTGCTGGTGTTAACAATGGACCGCAACTACCACGTCTTTTCGGACGGCCGACTCGAACGCAGCGACGACACGCTCAGACTCGTCCCCGACGACGGTGGGGAGAAGCAGTACATCCCAATCGAAAACGCCGAGGCGTTCTTCCTCCATGGCCAGATCGATTTCAACACGCGGCTGATGTCGTTTCTCAACGACCGAACGGTCGCACTCCACGTGTTCGGCTGGGAGGATTACTACTCGGGGTCGGTGATGCCGAAACGCGGTCAGACATCTGGGAAGACCGTCGTCAACCAAGTTCGCGCCTACGAGGACAGCCAGCACCGACGGCAGCTTGCCGCCGCGATTGTACAGGGTAGCATCCACAATATGCGGACAAACGTGATCTACTATAACGGCCGGGATTACGATCTTGACGATGTCGTTGAGGACTTGGAAGCGGCGGCCGCACGCGTCGGTGAGTCGCTTCCGGTTGATGAGCTACTAGGAACCGAGGCTACCGCAAGAAAGGCCTACTATCGTAGCTTCAACAAGATCCTCCCGAGCGAGTTTCAATTGACTCGACGAGAATACAACCCACCACCCAACGAGATTAACAGCCTTATCTCGTTCGGGAACTCGCTGGTCTATGCCAACTGCGTCTCGGCGATCCGTGCCACGGCGCTCGATCCGACGATCAGCTACCTCCATGAACCGGGGGAACGTCGATACTCACTGTCACTCGATCTCGCCGATCTGTTCAAACCCGTTCTCGCCGACCGTGTTTTGTTTCGACTGATAAATAGAAACCAGATTTCGGATGACGATTTCGAGACGGAGCTCGGCTCTTGTTTGTTGAACGAATCTGGACGAAAGACGTACACGAAGGCGTTCGAAGAGACGCTTGAACGAACGGTTGAACACCCCGATCTGAACCGCAAGGTTAGCTATCAGTACCTGATGAGGCTCGAAGCGTATAAAATTAAGAAACACTTGCTCACCGGCGAGGAATACGAGCCGTTCCAGCGGTGGTGGTAAGATGTACGTCGTGATGGTCTATGATCTTGAGGCCGAGCGGACACAGAAAGCACTCAAAATTGGTCGGCGGTATCTGACTCATGTCCAAAACTCCGTGCTCGAAGGCGAGATCTCTGAAGGTGATCTCACCAAGCTCAAAAATGAGATCGATGACCTGCTGAAACCCGGGGAGTCGACAATCATCTACGAGCTGTCTTCTGATACACTGCTCAATCGGACGGTCTACGGTGACGATCCAACTGAAGATCAGCGATTTCTGTAATCGACTCCGTCAACCCCCATGGGGGACACTGCCTATTGACGGTTGACGGAAGGACTTTACTGTGACCGGGCGTTAGATTGCCTATGCCCCGTATATCGGGCATGGTTTCAGACGAACCCTCGTGGGGTTGAAGCGCAAGTTGTTTGGCCTCGTCTGACACCTCCGAATCGTTTCAGACGAACCCTCGTGGGGTTGAAGCTGATCATCCGTGACCTCCGCGAGGCGTTGGTTCAACAGTTTCAGACGAACCCTCGTGGGGTTGAAGCCGCCGCGCCTCGCTACTCCGAGCGTCGAGATCGTGTTTCAGACGAACCCTCGTGGGGTTGAAGCGACGTTCCGCACGTCGATGACGCGCTCGTTCATCGTTGTTTCAGACGAACCCTCGTGGGGTTGAAGCGACGGACCATCCAGTGGCGCGTTAACATGCCCGACGTTTCAGACGAACCCTCGTGGGGTTGAAGCGCAACCCCGAACACCTCCGCGACTGGCTCATCAACCGTTTCAGACGAACCCTCGTGGGGTTGAAGCCGGGCTCGCGTCCGCGATCTCGCCGGCAAGCGCGTTTCAGACGAACCCTCGTGGGGTTGAAGCTGCGAGTATCATCTCGACGAGGTGAGTTTATGAGCGTTTCAGACGAACCCTCGTGGGGTTGAAGCGTCCTCCTCCTCGTTGTCCTCCGTCGTCCCGACATGGTTTCAGACGAACCCTCGTGGGGTTGAAGCTCGTCAGGCTCGGCGCTAGTCTCGTCGAGGACGCGTGTTTCAGACGAACCCTCGTGGGGTTGAAGCGGTCGCCGCTCGCGGCGCGTGCGGGCCCATCATGGGTTTCAGACGAACCCTCGTGGGGTTGAAGCCATCGTCACGATCGCGTCAAAGCGCGACAGCAGCGAGTTTCAGACGAACCCTCGTGGGGTTGAAGCGCGAAGAGATGCAGGGACGCGTTCTCAACGCCTGGTTTCAGACGAACCCTCGTGGGGTTGAAGCCCCACCTCCGTCCGCGAACGCCGTCAGCGACGCATGTTTCAGACGAACCCTCGTGGGGTTGAAGCTGTCCGCCGACCGAGAGGACGTAGACGCTCCCGAGGTTTCAGACGAACCCTCGTGGGGTTGAAGCGACTGGCGCCGACAGTCCGGGCAGTAATCGCTTCGTTTCAGACGAACCCTCGTGGGGTTGAAGCATCAGAGACCACGCTCCCACGACTGCGAGCGGTCGTTTCAGACGAACCCTCGTGGGGTTGAAGCAAATGCGAGATATGCGAGGAGAGAATACTCAGCAAAGGTTTCAGACGAACCCTCGTGGGGTTGAAGCCACACAGATGTCACCTAAGTCAAGAAAATATCAGTGTTTCAGACGAACCCTCGTGGGGTTGAAGCCTGCTCGGCCGCCTCCTCGCGCGGGTCCGTGTACGCGTTTCAGACGAACCCTCGTGGGGTTGAAGCCTGCTCGGCCGCCTCCTCGCGCGGGTCCGTGTACGCGTTTCAGACGAACCCTCGTGGGGTTGAAGCGCATGCCCGACGCGTGTGTCGTCGGTCATACGTCCGCGTTTCAGACGAACCCTCGTGGGGTTGAAGCCCCGTCTCGCGGACGCGACTCATCGACGCGCATTACGTTTCAGACGAACCCTCGTGGGGTTGAAGCTCTATACAGAGCGGAGCGACAGGGAATCAAAAAGCATGTTTCAGACGAACCCTCGTGGGGTTGAAGCGGAGTCGGAGTCGCTCGCGTCCTCGGTAACGACGGTTTCAGACGAACCCTCGTGGGGTTGAAGCTGTTCAAGGTGGAGCACGCCGGTCGCGGTGATCCGGTTTCAGACGAACCCTCGTGGGGTTGAAGCGACCGGTACGAGCACTCACGAGCGAGCGTGAACCGGTTTCAGACGAACCCTCGTGGGGTTGAAGCGTCCTCGTCGAGGCGCTGGCACCAGCAGCCGAGGCGGTTTCAGACGAACCCTCGTGGGGTTGAAGCGCGGGGATGTCACCGTCGACGAGGATGCCGTCGCGTTTCAGACGAACCCTCGTGGGGTTGAAGCCCGCGAAAGAGTGACGAGGACGGCGACAACGCTGGTTTCAGACGAACCCTCGTGGGGTTGAAGCACGTCGTGGGTCGAAGACGTGGAGGGGCAGAAACGTTTCAGACGAACCCTCGTGGGGTTGAAGCGAGCCCGATCCGGACGCGCCGAGTTTGAACGGCGGTTTCAGACGAACCCTCGTGGGGTTGAAGCGGTGAGCAGCTCGTCAACACCGATGACGACGACGAGGTTTCAGACGAACCCTCGTGGGGTTGAAGCGACCAGACCGCGCCGCCGCCACCCCCGCCATCGCCGGTTTCAGACGAACCCTCGTGGGGTTGAAGCGTCGAGATGTTGACGGTGTTCGTGCCCTCGACGAGCGGTTTCAGACGAACCCTCGTGGGGTTGAAGCGACCGTTTTGTAGCGCTCGTCGGGCAGCTCGGGATCGTTTCAGACGAACCCTCGTGGGGTTGAAGCAGGCGGTGGCGACGCACCCGGTCGTGGTGCGACACCGTTTCAGACGAACCCTCGTGGGGTTGAAGCCTCAAGGCAAGCCAGCGCGTCGAACGCGTCGCGTTGTTTCAGACGAACCCTCGTGGGGTTGAAGCGATCTCTCGTACGCTGACACGGAGCTCGTCGACGATCGTTTCAGACGAACCCTCGTGGGGTTGAAGCTCGATAGTGCCTGGATTTCCCGACCTCCCGTTCCTCGTTTCAGACGAACCCTCGTGGGGTTGAAGCGAGACGAAGGCCGGGAGCGGCTCGGGTGCGGGCTAGTTTCAGACGAACCCTCGTGGGGTTGAAGCACGCAGGGAGTCATCGCCCGGGCGACGCGATCTCGCGTTTCAGACGAACCCTCGTGGGGTTGAAGCTTCTTCGAACTCGTCTAGGTAGAGTTCCTTCCGCTGTTTCAGACGAACCCTCGTGGGGTTGAAGCCAATTAACAGGCCGCTGCGAATGCCTCGCAAGCGTTTCAGACGAACCCTCGTGGGGTTGAAGCCGCCTGAAACGATTGCTGGTATATCGACGTCACCGTGTTTCAGACGAACCCTCGTGGGGTTGAAGCCGAGGCTCATCGGCTCCCCTCCGCGGTCAGGTCAGGGTTTCAGACGAACCCTCGTGGGGTTGAAGCACGGGGAGCGAGCCCGAAGCGCCTGATCCACCCGAGTTTCAGACGAACCCTCGTGGGGTTGAAGCTCGCAGCTCGTCAGCGAGATCGACCGCTGGAACGTGGTTTCAGACGAACCCTCGTGGGGTTGAAGCCGGGCGGCGAGCGATGGGGGTGGAGAATGAGCGGCGTTTCAGACGAACCCTCGTGGGGTTGAAGCACACGCCGGAGGTGCGCGATGACTGACGCCCGCGGTTTCAGACGAACCCTCGTGGGGTTGAAGCACGCGGCAACTACCGATACGCGACGGTCGTCCGGGTTTCAGACGAACCCTCGTGGGGTTGAAGCTCGAACCGTACGCGATGGATGAACTCGAATATGAAGTTTCAGACGAACCCTCGTGGGGTTGAAGCTACCACGTCAAACTGGTGGAAGGTGGGACACACCTCGTTTCAGACGAACCCTCGTGGGGTTGAAGCTCGCCGTGTCCGTCGCCAGCTGTAAACTGGACGTGTCCACGGGCTCGTTTCAGACGAACCCTCGTGGGGTTGAAGCGCTCCCCGAGGAACCACTCTGTCGTGGTCGAACCGGTTTCAGACGAACCCTCGTGGGGTTGAAGCCAACAACAGTCACAGCGAAACGGGCAGGGCGGACAGGTTTCAGACGAACCCTCGTGGGGTTGAAGCACGCTCACGATGCGCTCGCCCTCCGTATCGTTCTTATTTCAGACGAACCCTCGTGGGGTTGAAGCCGAGGAAATGCGCGATTGGCTTCAAGAGATCCGCCTGTTTCAGACGAACCCTCGTGGGGTTGAAGCGAGCAAGACGTCGAGTTCCCCCCCCCATGTTCGATCCGGTCTCAGAAGAGCCCTACATGTCGAGATAGGGGCCGTAAGACCGAAATATGGCACTGTAGCCGATTATCATGAACGTCAAATATCAGTACCAGATTTAAATGCTTAGCAGATAGTGACTTGGTATGGCTGGAGTTCAACCAATCTTTCTTGTTATCTGTTTCCCGGTTCTTGCGATAGGACTCCACGAACTGACCCACCTAGCAGTCGCCCGGATTGCTTGCCCGCTTTCGATTGAACAGACCTCATGGGTCCCGTTCCGACTTCGTCTTGATTTTAAGAGACTGCCGGCAAAAGCCACACTCCGGATGATTGCACTTGCCCCTCTATTTGTCGGCGGCGGGGCTGCTGCCATCGCTATTCAAACCGGTATTTGGCAACAGATTAAAATCGCCGATCCGTACTATCTCCATCGTCTTATGATAGCGTACTGGTTCCTCTATATCATTCCCAGCCCTGTAGATATTCGACTAGCCATCTGGCCGTCGGTAGAAGACACAAAGCATGTTCAGGTGAATCCACAATGAGTGGACACTCAAGTAATATGTCCGTAATAGACGACAATCGTGCTGTTTCGACAGTAATCGGGGTCGTTATTTTGTTTGGGTTTCTGATCCTTGCGCTCTCACTATACCAGGTAGAAATCGTTCCACAGCAGAATGCAGAGACCGAGTTCCAACACTCTGGAGAGGTCCGCAACGATCTTGTCGAGCTCAGAGCAGGTATTCTACAAGCCGGGAGCATCGACCAGCCACAGTATCAGACGGTTCAGCTGGGTACTGCCTATTCGACCCGCACGTTCACAGTAAATCCACCTTCACCAGCCGGAACCATACGTACGACGGACCCATATCCAATCACGATCTCGAACAACAGTGGTACACCTGAAGGAACAATAACGATTCCAACGCGATTTATTGAGTATCAGCCTGGGTATAACGAGCTTGATCGCTCTCCGATGTGGTATGACGCATCTGTACTCTACCTCGATGCTCGTGAGGAGGGGGGTGGAATCGCGGTGATTGAAGATCAAGCCCTCGTCGATAACGGTAAGGTACAGATTACGGCTCTACAGAATGAGTTTCGCCGAAGTGGGACCGGCCAAGTTACTCTTGAACTCCGCCCAGCTGAGAGTGTCACTGGTGAAATTCCAGAAGGTGATCTCACTGTCACTGTCCCGACGCGGTTGAGCGATGACGAGTACTGGGGCGGGACTGATATTCCAAACAATGAGTACAGTATTACGGACGACACAAACGACGATGGTGTCTACAACCTGACGCTTGATACAACCACCAGCAACCTGACTGTGGATACAGTTGGCGTACAGGAAGCACCAGAGAACCCGACTCAGAACGATGCTGCGCGCGTCGGTGGCAGTGGGAGTGGTAACAACGACGATGGTGACAATGATGATGGCAGCACCGGTGATCCACTGCCAGCTGGCGCTGTCGCGTTTAATGACCAGAATGGTGACGGTCTGTATAACAACAATGAACCAACCTACACAGAATCAGAAGCAGCACAGTTGGACGATCCCGTTGACTTAGTCATCGAAAAAGACATCATCAGTAATAAAATTGATATTGGAACCCAATCAGTACAATTGAAAAATGGTGCGAGACTAGAGACTACTAACGAACTGAAACTTGATGTCAGTGGTAATATCGACTTACAAGCGGGCACCATTGATAGCGAAAATAAAATAACGCTGAAATCCAGCAACGGCGGGATTGACGCTCAAGAGACAACGTTAGAAAGCAAAAATGAGATGGAAATAACTGCTAGCGGGAACGTCGATCTTACCGGCGCCGCTGTGGACAGCAATAACAAAATCACGGTAACAGCGTCGGGTGCTTTTACTGCCCAAGACGCGACCTTAGAGAGCAAAAATGAGATGAAAATAACCGCTAGCGGGGACGTTGACCTTACCGGCGCGACTGCGGACAGCAATAACAAAATCACGGTAACGGCGTCGGGTGCTGTCAACGCTCAAGATACAACGCTAGGGAGCGATAACGAGATGAAAATAACCGCCAACGGTGGCGATATTGATCTCAGTGGTAGCACAACAATAAGCAATAACAAAATAACACTCACCTCTTCGGCTGACATTGACCTGCGAAACACAGCAATTCAAGCACAGAATATCAAGGCCTCGCCTGCGTCGTCGGGGACCCTGTTTGTCAATGATAATGGAGGCACTCGTGCCGATGGAGGCACGTACATTGAAAAGAAGAATGGGAAGGCCAGCGATATCTCACTACAACAGGGGACAGTGGATGGAACACCTGAGAAAGGGCGTATCAAGTGATTGCTTCGGGTGAGATACGACTGACAGACCTAATGAACTTGTGACCGTTTTCCACAGAGCCTTACCGATATAGCAAGACATCAGAGACCGTCGAGAAGCATGCGAGAACCCTCAGTAAACCCGTTCCGTTTTCAGCATTGAAGTCGATGATTTCCACAGCTGGCGGCCCCGAATCTCGGAGAAAGCCTGAGTATCAGACTTTCGTGTGAGTTCTTACAACTCGCTGTGCCAGTTCCGAGAGCGAATCTCGTCGACCTCGTCCTCCAGCACGAGAAATACTGTCTCACTCATTGAGCGCTAATTGGTGACTTCGCCGTCAATTCTTGCGTTGTACGCCTTCTTGAGTGTATTTTGTTCACAGTGTTGATCGGTGATCGGGTTGACGTATCACTACAGGCTTCACGGAGGTCGTTCTACGTGTACATCCCGTCAGCCCACAACTCCCGCAAGTCTTTGACGTTACACCGAAACCCATAGCAGAATATATTCGTTATAGGTTTTCTTTTTGTGAGATTTTAACCATAATGGTCCGTGTGTCGAGAAGATAGTGCTATACACGGAACCGCAGTAACCCTATGTGTTCAAATTGGTGCGTATCTAGCGAATAATGGGTGAATGCGGACCCTGACTACCGCTCCACGGACGCAACGCCAACCAGCGGCTTACATCGCTCGGCCAAACAAGTGGGACTAATCGTGCCCGTAAAGCCTAAGCCCACTTCTCCAGACTTGTAGCACCGCTCAAAACTAACCACCAAATGATTAATTCGTCAAACTGGGTCTTCACGAGACAAACGGCCGCATCAGGTTACACCTCAATTCGACTCATCAGAAACGTCCTCGGGGCTACTGGCGTTGAGTTCGTTTGTATCGTCATCAATATAGCGCCAGTCTTGAGTGTCTAGTCGGCCATCAAGATACGCTTCTCCTTCATCGGTGATGACGTAGATCCCGTTTCCGAGATGTTTGAGGAGCCCTTCTTCAGCAAGTTTCTTACACCGACGACCGATGTACTGCCGAGAGTAGTGAATCGGTCCACTCTTTCGCATTTCCTCGGGAGAACCGGAGTCATGCTCTGATAGGTACTCTAGTACTCGATCATCAACCAGTGTCATCCAGTCTCCCGAATGCCTCATATGGTACCTATTGTTTCTACTGGCCCTAGTAGACACGATTAGAACTAAAGAACACCTGCGTAAACTATAAGTTCTATACGCACCTCTGTGTTTCTACGGAGCCCGAATGACGAACCCTCGGCTCGCGATGAAATGTGGGATCCCGGCCGCGGTGTAGTAGCACCAGGCCGGGTCGGGTTCTGTGCTGGATCACAGAACCATGCTGACGATAGCAACTGCGGGGCTTAAGCCCTGCGTGACACGAGAGGGATATCCTCAACTAGTAACAAGCGGCAGCGCAATCCAGGTTGCCGCGACTGAACGCAGCAATACAACCAGTACTGGGGTAGCTAATCCCAAAACAAAACAGAGGTGGCTCGCGTGAGCGCGACGACCGACGGCGACGTCGTCGCTGGGCTCACCGCCTTCCAGCGTGACCTCCTCCGAGCGCTCGCGAAGACTGACGAACAGAGCGGGCTCTCACTGAAAACAGATCTCAGAACCTACTACGGCGAGGAGATCAATCACAGCCGCCTGTACCAGAATCTGGACGAACTCGTCGCGCACGGACTTATCAAGAAACGCCGACGCGACGGACGCACCAACAGCTACTGCCTCACTGAGGCGGCAACCACTGCTCTCGAAAACCGCGACGCGTGGGTGAGAGGTGAGACGGCGTGAATCGCACCCAGCCACCGTATATCCGCTTTGACGCTCGCGAGACCCTCACTGGCGAACTCGGTGAGATCACCGTCCAACAAGCGGTCGAGGGGCACGTATGATGAAGAAGCTCTGGCGGTGCCGCCAGTGCGACCGGCTCGTCAACCGATTCGTGAACGGGTGGGTCTGCCCGCAGTGTGGGTGGTACTGTGGCCAATCGATTGCCAGCGCGAATCGGGGGCCATGAGCCGGGACAGTCAGCAGCCCGCCGACGCACCACCAAGTCCCCTCACCGACGAGACCATCGCAAGCCTCGATCAGCTGTCGCTTGCGTCCACCTCAGGGGCGTGTCAGCACTGCGGGCGCTCGGTCACGGAGGGAGATGAAGTCGTCGCATACGTCCACAAGCCGGCGGATCAACGCACCCACGTGGTCGGTCACTGTGTGTGCGCGCACCGTGAACACCGACAACAGGAGGTGTTCACGCTCGGCGTTCACGAGCTACTGGTTGCCGGGCGAATCGGACTCGCCTCTGACACCGCGACGCAGTCGACATGGCCGGTTCTCGTCGAGCCGGTCCCACTCGGCGTGAGCGCACCAGCAACGACGACCATCCGCTGGCTGCCACCCGAGACGCCACTCGCCGAGCAGGTTACGCCGACAGCGACCCAACGGCAGCGACGGCGCGAGGCCCGGGCGCAGGTGACTGTCGATGGCCACCCACCGAAGACAGAGGGGGATGACTAATGCGGTCGCCACACCGCACCGACACCACCCTTCGCACAACGACTGATCGCCACCCGACGCGCCCACCAACCCGACAGTCAGCGACAGATACGGACGCCACCCACGCGACGATCACGCATCTTCGGCGTGCGCTCACCGCGAGCATCGCCGACGACGTCGCCGGAGTCAGGGCTGCCCTACTACGAGCCGCGATGACAGTCGATGGGACACGGTATCCAGACATCGCGGCCGCGATTCGGACGGCCGGCGATGCTGATCCGGACTCGCGGACGGTTCGTCGGTACATCCGGCAGCTGCTCCGGCGGCTTGTCGCAGTGGTCAACTGCTGGGAGCCATCCAAGTGATGCCGGCCGAGAATCAGGCCCAGCGCGGGCGGCCACAGCCCACTAGCCAGGGCCATGAGCGTGGCGTCCATCTCGTGGGTCCGACCACCCGATACGATACCGCTGGCATCCGCTGTTCAAATGTCTCGCCACGGTTGACAGAGTGGGTTCCGACTGTCCTCGAAGAGCTTCGCGAGGCAAGCATCGATACAGTCCGGGCCCAGGCGAGTCACACCGACGCGTGGCGTGCGAGTACGTCGATACTCGACGAGACACTCCCCGAGTGGAATTCCTTGGAGGACACGTGGGACGACGCGACCGCGGAGGCTGTCGCGTACACGCAGGCCATCACCGAGCTTGCGCTTGCCGACCGCCACGCAGCCACCACCTCGCAGATTCGCGAGCGGCGTCACAAGTCGCTGATCGAGACCGTCGAGTCAGTTGGTACCGGCCGCGGCGCGGTCAACGCCGGCCTTGGAGCGCTCGCGAAGGGCCCGGTTGCGCTTCATTGCGAACTTGATCCCACCCCACGAGCGCTCACGTTGGTGCTTGATGGCCCGGCGTGGACCGAACTCACTGACCGACGGACCGGCGTCCGCGCACTCGCGGCGATCGCCGTCCTTGCGGATGGGTTCGACGTCCGGGTCGTCGCCTCGCCGGCACTCCAGCGGGAGCTCGCTCGCCGATACCCGCAGTGGAGTGCGGTCCATCTCGGTCTTACTGACAGCCGGGATCGGTCCCCCCACCAGGGACACCGCAGTGCCGATGAACCACTCGGCCCCACCAACACCGTAGAGTCGGCATGGGAGTCACTCACTGAACTCGCGTCAGGACCCGGGAAACGCCGGTTGCTCGGCGCGTTACACGCTGAAAGTGGCCGCACGTACGCCGACCTCACGGACGATCCCGACCTCAACATCGAGCGCGGGACGATCGGTCGGTATGTTCTCGACTTGGAGTCGCGAGGGCTGGTCGCGATCGACCGGCGTCGGAAACACAACACAGTCACACTCACCGAGCTCGGCGAGACGGCTGTTAGCGAGTGTCTCACGGCCGATTGTGAGCTTCACCATCCGGAGCAGACTCAGTTGGGCCGCAGTCTTACCACGACCACTCACGAATCACCAAGTACAGTGTCGCCCCCGCGGGAGGCCTCGGGGACCACACCAACAGCGGTCGAATCGTGGCTCGCGGCGACCGGTGACGCCGACGAGGGGTACGTCAAGGAGATCGACACCCATGACGCGGCGGCGATTCACCAGCGATTCACCATCCCAGCAGAGCGTGGGGCGGTCACACTCGTCGACGACCCGGTTGAGCCGTTCGACGATGGTCGGGTGAGCTACCTCAGTCACCACGATGAGGAGTGTCTCGCGATCGTCCAGTGGGGCGGCCCGCTCGCCACCCTGGGACGTCTCGCGGGCGTCTTACTCAGCGACACGGCGCTGTCGGAGATCCTCACGCCAACGCGTCTCGGCGAGACGTTCGCGAACATCCACAGTGGCACCGGCGAGATCACCGGTTCACCCGGTCGGACGCTGCGTCGTGGGCAACAGGTCGGCTGGTTCAGCGAAGACGAAGAGGTGTACGCAGCGTGGCGTGACCGAATCGAAACCGTCCGCGACACGCATCTCGCTCGCCTCAGTGCGCTCACCGACAGCACCGACAGTGCGGCCCGTGGGGAGATGTTCGAAGACCTCCACGGGTTGGTCGCGACGGCAACCCAGCTGTACCACGCTGCTGGCGTCGATCTGACGCTGACGGTGCGGTTGCCAGACACCGAGCCACTCGCTCAAAACGAACGGAAGCGAGCCGAGCTCTGTGACTTCATCCGGTATACGGTGCCAAAACAGTCGGTGTACGGGATCCACGCCGGCTACCGGATGTTGTTCGAGAGACGGCCGGCGAAGCTGAAGCGACGGCTGCCGTACGACGTCGAGACCGGCGCCTCGATGGAGTTGACCGCGTCGTGGGTCATTGCGGGGCCGACGGCGACAACGCTCCAGACAGCCATCACTGATGCGCTTGGCGCGGAACTCGACACGCTTCGAGGGGCGATCGCCAGCGGCGACGAACAGGCACCGACACTCACCGTGCCTGTTCGCGACGGTACGACATACGCGTCGATCCGTGAGATCGTCGACGAGCTCGCAGAGGTGTACGATACTGGGTGGACGTCGCGTGTTCGGCGTGAGATTACCCGGTTTTGTCTCCGGTCGTTCGGTCGGGATGTTCCGCATCGAGCGAGCCCGTACGACACGGTCACCTGTTTGGTGCGGGCACTCGACAATCCGCGCCACAAGTGGGAGCCAGCAGTGCTCAAGGCGGCGACAACGCTTCCAAGCAGTCGGTTCCGCCCAGACCTCTCACCAACGGCGACAAAGCTCTATGCGGCGCTGCTACGGGCAGCAGAACCACTTGGGAGACAGGAGCTCATCAAGCGCGCCGATATCTCGGCGAGTAGCTACGACCGCCGTATTGGAACCGTCAGCGAGCTCCCCTCTGTTCGACCGACAAGGGTCGACGGCCACCGCAAGTGGGATGCTGTAACCCAAACGCTAGGGTGCGGAAATCCGACAGAGCTACACCCACCCCGACAAACCTCCAGCAATCCTTCGGCAGGAGGCCATCGCTGCGTCGCGTCGACGGCCAAGATCTACGCTCTGGGAGAGCAGCCACTATTGACCAGTCTTCGGAGCGGAGGGGTCCAGACCACGCTCACCTCGGGGCCACTGACACACCGAGAGTGCGGGAACCACCGCCGCAGAAGGGCCCTTTGGCGACCCATGGGCCAGCAGAGAAGATTACACCGAGAACCACACGCGGTGGCGGCTAGGTATCAACCGACCAGTCTCGATGCCCTGAGCGCACCAGCTACCGCGATCCTAGAGGGTAGTCCTATCAGTCCCGGTGCGAGAAGCATCGCTCGCGAAATAACCACGCACGCAGCTACACACCACGCAACCAATGATTAGAAGACACAACCGCGACGGCCCAGTATGGGAAGACGCAGAGATCGACGAAGCAGATATGATCAATGGGGTCCCCCATCTCACCGCAGTGGAATACGAACGAGAACAGGAGTTCAAACAACACATCATCTCGCTACTCGAAGCATACGACTGGAACGTAGACACGGAAGTGTTAGACGATGAGCGAAGGGGTCGCGTAGATATTGTCGCGGAACACCCAGCCGTCGGCTGTGTCGCAATCGAGGTCAAGCGGACACGTAACTACACGACGCGGCACATCGCCGAAGGATTCGCACAGATATTGAACTACCGGTCATACACGTACAGCGATCACGATATTGATTATTGGGCGTTAGCGCCAGGCTTTGATGGGGAGATCCGTCCGTACAGGAATCGTAGAAAGCGTCACATGCAGGTGCGAAACATGTTCCGGCGGACTCTCGCTGAACTCAAGCTTGGGATGCTCTCTCGCCGACGAGAGGCAATTGCCTTCGGGAAACAGTTGGACTGGTGCATCCCTCTGCGTAATCCTGAGACGATGACCGAAGAGGAGCTAGACACGATTAACGAAAAGATCGCCAGTCGTGAGTGGGACGCAAGCGAGTATGATCCGAGACGGTAGGCGAGTACAGTAGTCAACTTAATGTTAAACTTATCCAGAACAGATACTTTGGGGCATTAAGACTCAATACCACACTCAATTGTAGATTAAGCCACACCGACCGAAGGACTAATTCTTAGTCGTAGTATGTCCGCCAGCGACTAAGAGGCGTATATGTTTCACCCTTTAGAAGTAAGAATAATACACCTGATATACTACTGATGTGTTATGCGAGATCAGGTTGACAATTTGTTCACCTACTATCGAGGTCCGTCGGCCCGTTCAAACGGTTCTGATATGGGTCGACAATTGGAGGACAATGCGACTGCCTCGCTGTTGAAGGTTGTATCTGAGGTCTCAAAACCAAACCGCAACCCAGAACTTGCTAAGTCAATATTAGAGACTCTATCCGGGAGAGAGATTGAGGGGTTCGGTGAAGGTCGGATAACGTGTGATGTTCAGCAGACAGTGGGTGAGATTCCAACACAGAATAGGGAGATCCACCTTATTGGTCTGTCGCCTTCCAATAAAGAGCTCACAGATATTAACTTAGATACGGATTCCCCGAGCGGCGGAAGAGTCGATGGTGTTGTGGAAGTCGACGATAATCTAACACTTGTCTTAGAAGTGAAAACACAAGGAGATAATCTGAATAGAAGTCAACTACAAGGGTATGCGAATTCGCTTGGTATCACCCCCACAGAGTACAATACAGCAACATGGGCTGAGGTTGCGAACACCGTCTCTAATCTCACTAACCAAAATTCCCACCCAGTTACAGGCTTTCTGTTGGATGAGCTCTACGAATTCATTCGACTCACAACACTGAATTACACACTTACAACGGCCCATTGGGAGGAGAATGGGGAGTACAGATATAGTCCGATCACACTCCGCTATGGTGAGTCAATGAATCGACGGACTGAGGTAGCAGATGCTGATCCGGAACCACCGCAGATACAGATTGAATTCGGAGCTGGACATCATAACTCAATCGCGTTCTCCCGGTCCGAGTGGCAGGAAGTGATCAACCAGTTCCCTGACCGGATTAGTAGAGCGTTCGCAGAGGGGAATTACGAACCTTTCTTAGATCTGATGCGGGAGGAGGGACGGACAGTCCTCGCTAAAGTAGGTGATCCAAACGGGGTGCGAAAAACGATTGAAGCGAACCCCGATAAAGACCGAATCACCTTCCAATCTCGCACATCAAAGACAAATAGCCACTATCGTGGGCGGCCAACTATTCACCAAACTGACTTCGAAAACCTATATTCACCGTCCAAAACACCCGATTTCGGCGAAACCCCTTATCTTACACCAGGTGGCGAAATAGCTAGGGCGCTATTTATTGAGGGGGATATTAGTGCGGCATCACCGGTCGATCTCTAAGTTCAGTCTGTCTAAGGTTTAGATCCCTTGTCGGCATTGTGAATGACCTTTAGCTACCGAGTACATTCGTTCTCTGGATCCTGCGTGATCAGACAGATCTACTGCGAATTCTACCACATATTATTTGGCAGGAAGTATATCAGAAATAATGTTAGCTGAATTCCCGTCGAAAATCAGCTAGAAGAGTTTGGAAATTAGTCCCCCGGTCACGACGCGACCTACGGACCACCGGCTAAATTTATATCATAAGTGAACGAGCCATCGGGATATACAATGAATGACGACTGGGGAGTTGACGATATTTTAGATAAAGCAAACCATTCGTCAGTCACGCATCAACGACTAACAAGGACAAAGAGGGGTCGAATTGGCCTGTTTCAAAGGGTGGGCCTTCTACGCGGATGGCTCTACAACAAGCCGTTCATAGACTATCTTGAGGAGGGTGAAATTGTCGACTACTTGTTTGTCAGCTCAAACCCAGTAACGGAGTTTACTGCCGGGCAACAGACCGAATTAACTCCAAGAAGTGGATACAGTTCAATCGTCGCAATAACAGACGACCGCATCCTGCTCCTCATCGCGCGAAAACCGACCAACAACAAAAGAGAGATTCAGTACAGCAATATTGAGGAATTTAAAATCGAGCCAACATCCAACCTTTCTATCGATACAAACCGTGGTGGGAGCCCCAGTGAACCATCTACGAGGCTTAGGTTTGAAATTGAGACACCACATCGGACGATACACTGGTATTCGGGACCAACACAATCGATCAAGATCAGTGAGGTCACTGAGAGACTGGGTCCTACTTTACAAAAACGCTCAGCAGGTAGCGAGTGGACCAATAGGGACCTCTGGATAGAGGCTGTCAAAGAGTACCGAGAAAAATTAGACGAGTACGAAAGGTGGCAGTCTGAAGTTTCCAATCGAGTTAGTAACGCTGAAGATATCTCAGTTACCCAGTCGCGTCTGGAAAACATATGGGAACAGCTCAATCCTAATGAGCAACCCCATTACTACACAACAGGCAAACGCCACGAGCATAAGATAACCAGATCACGTGAGCAGAGTCCTGTAGAGGTATCAAACCACTCATGGGCAATATTCTCAGATCACCGAATCTTGATTCAAAATAGTTCGACTAGTTATGAGATAGAGTATTCAGATATCCTTGAGTTTTCAGTAAATGAGCGTTCTCGAGAAGTAGACGAGACTATTAATAAGGTGAATCAACTGGATATTCAAACTCCTAATGAGTACCATATCCTGGATATTACCTCACTATCCCAATCTCAAATATCGAATTTAGTCGCGTTTATTGATGATAAGATAGAGGATTTGAGAAGCTAATTTATTCAATTTTTTTGGGATGTGTGTCAAATCCAATAATATATCGAGCACTGACATCAGCAAGTTCCTTGACAAGCTCTCACCCAAACATTTCTAGACACCGGTGGAAAATCGCATAAGAGATTCCAGCCACACCGTCAGCAGATCATAATCTTGGCCCGCAATCAGTGAAATATTAAGCTGACTCCAAGGGGCTTCATCCAACAGCCTAGGCAAGTTTCCATTCTCAAAAGAGAACACGGTCGACCTCTTCATACTAATTGGTGGAATAGAGTTAGCTGAGCAGTTCCAGACGTATGATGTTGACAGCAATGTAGTCCTTAGCGGAGACTAACAACAAGAGACCCTCGACATTAACAACAGTAGTTTTTACCTTTGCTGTGCGCAAATCCAGATAATGGCTGATAAAGACGCTGGGCTCTTCGACTCTGCCCCAGAAGCTGTTTTCTATCTGGTTTCCGACGGTCAAGCCGTTGAAGACCTAGCAAGTGAGATATCGGGTGATTTAGACGACCAACCTGGCGTCCAAGCTACACTCAATCTATCCCGTCTGGCAGAATCAGGGGTCTTTGATGAGTTGTTGAACCAAGCGAAAGTGGGATCGAGATGGGGAAAGGACCTCTCTGCCGTCTACCGAGAATTTCTACAGGAACGTATCGATCAAGTCGATGAAGCAGCTCTCGTCGACGAATTTGAGGCTCAGTTTAGCCGGTACGATGCTGATCCATACGGGTCGGGTGTCATCGGTGATGCGATGTCA
>NZ_SGXU01000228.1:0-682 GCF_005435015.1 Halorubrum sp. SP9 | reverse complement strand
ACCGTAATATCCCAACTCAGCGGTGCGGTGCCGTGGGATTCCCGCGTCTTCAGGCGTGGGAGGATGTCAATTAGTCTGAGGACCGGCTAGATCTGGACGAGTCTTGTATCAACCTCACAGTAGATGGAAAAATCGGCTGAGTATCCCGAATGAAAATTTCCTCCGAAATGCTATATGTGTCACCGCTTAGTTATCATACATGATTGAGTCAACAGGCGTTTCGGTTCTTCTCGTTGATGATGACCCCGCTCTCGCGGGACTAACAGCCGATATACTCTCTGAACAGGAGAGCCAATTTGCTGTTGAAACAGTAACAAGCGCCAGCGAAGGGCTGGATCGACTCGCCACAGATAACTTCGATTGTATTGTGAGCGACTACGATATGCCCGGCCAGAACGGTATTGAGTTCCTCAAAACAGTGCGCGAGGAAGATCCCGCCTTGCCGTTTATTCTTTATACAGGCAAAGGTAGTGAAGCGGTCGCAAGCGATGCGATCGCTTCCGGTGTGACAGACTATCTACAAAAAGACTCTGGAACAGCTCAGTACACGATCCTTGCCAATCAGATTCGAAACGCCGTAGAAAGACATCGCCATCGAGACCGTGCCCAAGCGACTCGCGACCAGTTGCGCCAAATCATCGATATGCTCCCACAGCTCGTCTTCGCTAAAGACGAGACCGGT
>NZ_SGXU01000227.1:0-683 GCF_005435015.1 Halorubrum sp. SP9 | reverse complement strand
AATCGCTCGAGCACTATTGACAGACCCGGATATCGTGCTGTTAGACGAGCCGCTAGCCGGGGTGAACCCAACTCTCGAGCAGAAGATCCTCAGTCGAATCGAAGATCTCGTCGAGGACGGTTACTCGTTCCTCCTCATCGAACACGACATCGATCTCATCATGGACAACTGCGAGCGAGTCGTAGTCATGCATCAAGGCGGGGTCCTGACGACCGGTTCCCCGGACGATGTGAAATCAGATGAGCGCGTAATCGAGGCGTACCTCGGTGGTGATGACGTGTGACTGTTCTTGATGTAGAAGGACTGGACGCCGGGTACGGCGATCTACAGATCTTATCCAATGTCGATATGACCGTCGATGACAGTGAGTATGTAACCATCGTCGGGCCGAACGGCGCAGGAAAATCCACGGCGATGAAATCTGTTCTCGGATTGACGACGTACATGGACGGATCGATTACGCTCAACGGCGAGTCCATCGAAGGAATGGACACGAATGCCATTATCGAGCGGGGTGTTAGTTATGTGCCGCAGAGCGACAGCCTCTTTTCATCGATGACCGTTCGAGAAAATCTCCTCATGGGTGCGTTCAGTCTGCCGGAAGTTCCCGAAGATCGGCTGGAAGAGATTCTCGATCGGTTCCCGATTTTAAAAGAACGCCAGCGACAGCGGGCCGGGACGAT
>NZ_SGXU01000226.1:0-685 GCF_005435015.1 Halorubrum sp. SP9 | reverse complement strand
ATCCCGCTCTCCTCGGTCCCCCGGGCGTTCAGCGTCCCGAGGAGCAACGCGGCGAGCACTCCCGTCGTCCCGTGCGGGAGGACGTGGAACGCCTCCGGGAGCACGAACCTGAAGAACCACTCGTCCATCGTCGCGAGGTAGAACGCCGTCGTCCCGGTGTAGCCGAGGAAGAGCATCGCGCCGATGGCGTAGACGAGCGCGTCGTTCTCGAAGGTCCGCGAGGAGAACAGGTACCCCCCGCCGTTCTCGGAGTAGATCGAGGCGAACTCCGAGTACCCGGCGGCGGTGACCCCGGCGATGACGGCCGCGATGACGAGCGCGATGACGGCGCTGGAGCCGATCGCCGCGACGGCGGTGCCGGAGAGCGAGAAGATGCCGGCGGCGATCATCGTCCCCAGGCCGATGGCGAACGCGATCTTGAAGTCCAGCGTCCGGGTGTGCTCAACCATCGGTGCGAAGGAGCGTCCCGCGTAACAGTTGTCCGCGTCGACCGATCGCGTCGAGTCGTGGTCTCGCCGCTATCCCGTAGAACATGGTTACCTCCTGGTCTGAACCCCGGAGACAAAATATCTCCCGGTACGATTTGCCCATGAGCCGTCCAGCCGGAGCGGAAATTATCGATTCGAAAACGGGTCGGCGGCGCGCGCCGCGGCGGACCCGAGGGGCCCTCCGCCCGTTCGAGTCC
>NZ_SGXU01000225.1:0-687 GCF_005435015.1 Halorubrum sp. SP9 | reverse complement strand
CCGCCACGAGTACCACTCTGCCACGACTCCCGCGAGCCCAACAACAAGCAAGCCGCCGAAAGCGCTCACGACGCTCGAAAATCCGAACGCGATCGAATTGGGGCCGACAAGCTCCCATTGCTGATACAGGAACCAATAGTCGACAGCGACCGTGATGAGCGGGCTGATGACGAGGAGACTCCCGTACAACAGCCAGAATAACCGATGTCGGCTCCAGATGGTGTACAGCGCGTAGGCGAGCCCAATCACGACACCATACCAAGCCAAATTCGAGACGAGATGACCGGTACTATCGTGAATCGTCGCTGCCGTCCAAGCGGTGACCAGACTAGGATTGCCGTACGTGAACACAAATTCCGAAGCTAGTCTGCTTGGAAGCCAAAGGTGGACACTAATAAGCACGATAGCAACTCCGAAGAGGGCGACGACATCGCCGTGGTCGCGCTGGTTTTGTGAGAGTAGCTGAGTGTCCGACGCAGTCATCGGTACGTGGCTATCTGATTCGCAGTGGTTCCCTCAAGAGGCTATTGGCTCCAACTCTATCCCGAAAGAGAAGTCCGAAGTTTGTGACTCCTGCTATCGTGTTCCTAACTACAGCGCAAATCCTGAAGAGAGAGTTCCAATCAGGAGGCACCCGGCTCTATAGAGACTGATGGACAGAAATCATGATACTGGCACCCGGTATGC
>NZ_SGXU01000224.1:0-689 GCF_005435015.1 Halorubrum sp. SP9 | reverse complement strand
CCGACTGGTGGAGGGTGACGCTGACAAGCCCCGCCTACAGATCTACCGTCGCGGCGACGACTGGTACTGTACGTTCAACGTGGAATACGACACCGACACGTCGGGTGAGACGCCTATCGGTGTCGATATTGGTGAACGGCATATCCTCGCTGTGACCGCCTACGGTGAGGACGAATCAATGCTGGTGTCTGGTGGTGAGACGAAGTACGTTCGACGCAAATACCGTTCCCTACGCGATTCGCTCTCGGAAGCGGGTGCGCTTCGCGCACGTAACCGTGTAGGTGACAAAGAACAGCGTCGAATCAAAGACCTGAATCACAAACTCTCTCGTCGCCTCATCACGTTCGCGCAACAGTTCGAGAATCCCGTCATCCGGATGGAAGACCTCGAAGGTATCCGCGAGGACAGCTCGTGGTCAGGCGTTCACTCGTGGTTTTTCCACCAACTCCAACAGTTCATCACGTACAAAGCCGAGCGAGCTGGGATTCGTGTTGAGCAGGTCGATGCGTACCATACCAGCCAGCGGTGTTCAGCGTGTGGTTCGATGGGAACCCGTGATGGCGACCACTTTTCGTGTTCGGAGTGCGGTCGAGGACGCCACGCGGACCTGAACGCTTCAGAGAATATCGCACAACGGGAGGGTGAACCATGTACGGCGTAGCAGTTCGGCTGACGCGAACCGTACTACC
>NZ_SGXU01000223.1:0-692 GCF_005435015.1 Halorubrum sp. SP9 | reverse complement strand
AGCGAAGCGGACACCGCCGAGATCCGCGAGAACGTCGCTCCGTTCTTCGGCAACAACATGCGGCGTCGCCGCGGATTCCACGACTACGAGCTGTACGGGCTCTACGAGGGGTTCGAGCGGCTCGCCGACCTGTTCCAAGAGCGCGAGCGCTACGAGGCGCTCGCGGCGGTCCACGAGGAGCTCCAGACCGAGATCGCCTCTCGGCTGCCGCCCGAGGAGGAGCGGCCGAAGGTCGGACTCATTAACGGGGGATCCAACCCGGCAAGCGGTGAGATATATCCGCTGTACACCCGCGACGAGGGGTACGAGATGAAGCCGTACCGCGATCTCGAAGTGAAGAGCGCCTTCTCGGAGGAACTCGCCGAGAGCGGCGCGATCGGCTACGAGCGACTGCTGGAGGTCGACCCGGAGATCATCGTCGTACACTGGGGAATCGGCACGACGGGCGACACCGACTCCTTCTCCGCCTCCGCGTTCCGCGAGCAGTACGTGACGCCGATGGAGGAGGACGAGGTCGGAAGCGAGCTCACGGCCGTCATCGAGGGCCGCGTGTATCCCGGTGCGTACGGTGAACAGGGACCGATCGTCAACCTGCTCCAAACCGAAATGAAAGCCCAGCAGCTGTACCCCGAGGAGTTCGGACAGTTCGACCCCGAGGCCTTTCCCGAGGTCCCGGAAGAGAACCGACTGTT
>NZ_SGXU01000222.1:0-694 GCF_005435015.1 Halorubrum sp. SP9 | reverse complement strand
GGATCGCGTTTCCGGGTCCACGATGTCGGGTACTGGATAGATACCGCTTATCTGCCGCTCTGCCAATTTAATACATTTATTTTTAACTTTAAATATCTACTATATTCAGCCGCAGAACAATCTTAATATTTATTTATCCTGATACTTTTTGAATATGCACGAAAGTGTGGCAGATTACGTGGCAGAGCACCCGAAGATGGCCGGCGTCCTGTTCACCGCCCTCCTGCTGCTGACGCAGGCGGCGCCCGCGGCGGCAAACATGGCAACGGCTACTCCTGGTCCGTAGAAGACAGAAATTCGTCACTCCACGTCAGCGAGGTATCCGAAAATACTGGGACTGTTTCCAGTTGTAGGAATTTTGATATTTCATCTATAGTTAGTTCCGCTGTGGTGATGTTCGTGGGAATATAATAATTTTGTTCAACTGGTCCAAGATTTAATGAACTCATCGAACCAGCGCCATAGGTCCCGTTGGGATATATCTCTGTGGTTATGTCCCACATTCCATCACCACTCTCACTCATGTTCAGCACTAATGCGACGCCACTCCGACTCTGACAGATCGTCGTCCCCCCGTCTCCTACCACGATGTACTGGTGACCAGTAATCAATTCGCGCTTCGCGACGTGAAGCGCGGTCCGGAGGTTGAACCCGCTGTTCATCAGGCGGGCGATGATCCGGCCGAGCGTCGTCG
>NZ_SGXU01000221.1:0-701 GCF_005435015.1 Halorubrum sp. SP9 | reverse complement strand
GCCTGTGGGTGCTTGGTACTCGCGGGATTCAAACGTCTCATTCTCCTCAGGCTCATCGTCCTTATCTCGGGGCTGGAAGTAGTCGTCAGAGACGAGGTTTTCCTCACCGATGGCAGACATATCGAGGTGGTGAAGGAGGATAGAGTCGAGCCGGTCGATGACCTCCTCCCATGCGCTCGCGTGGAGCTTTCCTTTCACCGCCTTCGTCTCGGTCTTCGGATGATGACGATAGTTGTCCTCAGAGTAGCGGTTCGCGTTCTTCGTTCTGTACGTCTTGATTTTGTCTTTCTTGACTCTGAGTCGACCGTTGTCGTCGCGTGGCCCGGCTAAGTAGCCGAGCTCCTCAAACTCTGTTGAGTTCACCGAGAAGAGCGAGTGGTCGCCGTGGCGAATGTCCTCTTCCATAGTTCCTTCTTCCCCTTCGTTTCCGGTGTGAACGAGGCGGGCAGTGTTCCGCTCCGTGTTGATGACTCGTCCCATGGACGCGAGGTCGTGTCGGACGTAGCGTTCAAGGCCGGAGAAGTAGACTGTCTCCGGGATGGGGTCCCAGTGTGAAATGAACGACGTTCCGAGCTCATTATCGAGGTGCTGGAAGTATTCACCAATCCAGCCGAGGGCTTCGTCAAGACTTGTTGCGTAGGAGATTTGCGCTTTGATGTAGGTCCCGGTGTAGCGCTGACCGTCGACAGCCTTCGGATATC
>NZ_SGXU01000220.1:0-702 GCF_005435015.1 Halorubrum sp. SP9 | reverse complement strand
AGATCAGGGTACATCTGATTTCGGGGACAAGAAGTATCACGATAAGGAGTGGCTCTCAGAGAAGTTCCATAGTGAGGGGCTTTCATACTCCGAGATTGCCGAGGTGTGTGGTGTTAGTAAGCAGACAATCTACAACACCGCAAAGAAACTCGGCTTAGATGCGAAAGGTGAACGTCCGTATCAAGACGCAGATTGGCTGCGCGAAGAATACCATTACAAAGGCAAAACACTCGGAAAAATCGCAGATGAGTGTGGGGTTTCAGAAGCCACGATAATAAAGTGGAAGAAAGAACACAATATACAGACCGATTATCCGACAGGTGAGGATCATCCAGACTACATCCCACCCGAGAAACGGGTAACAGATAGTTACGGACACAATTGGTGGGAACAGCGCCGCAAAGCGTTGGAGAGAGCGGATCACGCTTGTGAAAACCCCAACTGCGATGAAGACCGTGAATCGTTGGGGCGGAATCCTGACGTTCACCATATTATTCCGTACAAACACCACGACGAATACGACGGAATAAACGACTTAGATAATCTGGTTGTTCTCTGTCGCTCTTGTCATCACGAAGTAGAGCCGAAGTTCTTGCGAGAGATCCACGGTGATGACGAGAGCGTCATCAACTTTGCTGGTAGCAAACGCGCAGGAGCAGTCTAACGGCGAACTATGAGTGATGCGTTTAGCGATGTTCTCAA
>NZ_SGXU01000219.1:0-703 GCF_005435015.1 Halorubrum sp. SP9 | reverse complement strand
CAGTGGCGTTTGCGCTCGTTGTTGCGTTGGGCCCACTACTGTTGCCAGTTATTGTGAGCCCGTGGGCCGGATGGGGTGAGATTGCGTATGTGGTCTATGCCATTGTAACACTGTTTGTGATCGCGATGCTGTATGACGTGTTTCTGTTGGTGTACAAATTTACGGACCTTCTCCAGCGAGATATCCTCACATATCAGCCATTCCATCCCGACGATCATGGTGGCTTTCGTGATTTCGGTCGGTTTGCAACTCGTGTCAACGTGATATTGGTGATCGCTGGAGGCTACGTTGCGTATCGGTTTTACGCTGAAGGGGTGCTTAATATTCCCGCGGATGGGATCGAGCCAACGCTGCTGGGCCTCACGTGGGTAGTGTTGTATATCGGCCCGATTGCCGCGTATGCCGCGTTAGCGTTGTTCTGGCTGTATCACTCGTTTTGGCGTCTTCATCAAAAAATGGAAGACGGACGCCAGAAGCGGATCGAAGAGCTCCAACGAGAGACAAAGGGGGACGACCAACAGCCACGACAAGACTTCGCTGACCTAGACGTGTCCGCTCCAGCGTGGGAATCGCTCCGAGATGCCCCAACATGGCCGATCAAACGACAAGGGCTGTTTGGCATCCTCGTAATGGATGCCGTGCCAATTGCCATTACGTTTGTGTGATAACAACCGAGATCTGACCAGCAGCCGAACGGTTAGCT
>NZ_SGXU01000021.1:0-43064 GCF_005435015.1 Halorubrum sp. SP9 | reverse complement strand
CGGGCCGGGACCGCGGAGCGCGAGGGGCTCGGCAACGCGGTCGCGTTCGCCAGCGACGCCGCGGGCGCCGGCGACTGGCCGCCCCTCCTCGACCGCCTCTCGTTGGTCTCCATGGCCGACGCCGAGACGGGTCGCGTGCGCGGGACGAGCCGACAGGAGGCCCGGACGCGGCTCGCGCGGCTCCGATCGAAACGGGCGTTGTAGGCGGGACGGGCGTCGCCCGGGCGGCCGCCACCGGACAGGGATGCTCAGGGATGCCTCGGGACCTCCAGCCGGATCGTCGTCCCGTCCTCGCCGGTGTCGATGTCGAAGTCTCCGCCGGCCTTGGCCACGACCCAGTACATGAGCCAGATGCCGAGGCGGTCGGCGTGGGTCAGCGACGTCTCGCCCGCCTCCAACACCTGCGTCTCGTGGTCCGGGATCCCGGGACCGTCGTCTTCGATCTCGACCGCGATCCACTCCCGCGGACGGCGTTCGACGCGCACCTCGACCGAGGGCGTCCCCGCGTCGTTGTGCTTCACGGCGTTCTCGACCGCCTCCGCGACGGCGACGGTCAGCCCGACCACGGCCACCTCGATCGGGTCGTCGCCGGGCAGCGACAGCGTCACCTCCGCGTCGGGGTAGCGACTCCGGATCCGGTTGCGGAGCTCGATTAGCTCCTTCCGGAAGTCGATAGAGGCGTCTAGCGCGGACGCGGAGACCGTCTCGTCGACGGTCTGAACGGCGGTCGCGATCCCGGTGAGGTCCGCGGCCGTCTCGGTGATCACGTCGAGCGACCGCTGTCGCGACGCCTCGTCGGGGTCGTCTCGGAGGAGGTCGGCGTACCCCTCGATGAGGTTCATCTTGTTCCGGAGGTTGTGGTTGAGCACCCGAGCCATCACCTCCAGCCGCCGCTCGCGGATCTTGCGCTCGGTGATGTCGGTCTGGAACCCGACGAAATGCGTGACCGCTCCGTCCTCGTCCCGTAGCGGTTCGACCTGGAGCCGGTTCCAGAACTTCTGCCCGTTCGTCCGGTAGTTGAGGACGTCCACGTCCACCGACCGCTCCTCCTCGATCGCCGCCCGGATCTCCGCCGTGGTCTCCTCGGCCGTGTCCGGTCCCTGAAGGAAGCGGCAGTCCTCCCCCAGCATCTCCTCGCCGTAGCCGGTCAGCGCCTCGAACTCCCGGTTGAGGTACACGAGCGGGTCGTCGTCGCCGTCCGCAGCCCGCGCGAGGGTGATCCCGACGGGCGCCTCGTCCATCGCCTGCTCTTTGAGCCGCAGCTCCCCGACGGTCCGCCTGAGCCGGAGCGAGGTCGTCCGCCGCTCGATCAGGTTCGAGACCCGGGCGAGCAGCGCCCGCCGACCGACCGGCAGTTCGACGACGTCGTCGACGCGTTCCCACACGCTGTCGGCCGGCTGCCCCCGCGGCCCTTCGCTCACCAGCAGCACGAACGGGAGGAAGGCTGGGTCGGCGCGGTCACGCCGGGCGTCGATCGCGTCGCCGGCGGCGCGGAAGGCGTTCGCGTCGAGGACGCAGCAGTCGAACGCGCCGTCGAGCGCGGACGGAGCGTCGGCGGTGCGGATCCGGTACCGCTCGCCGAGCGCCTCGGCGAGCAGGGCGCGGTCGCGGCCGTCGTCCATCAGGAGGAGGACCGTCGCCTCGTCGCCCGCAAGCGAGGCGTCGTCTCGGGCGGGGTCGACGGTCGGGACGCCGTCTCCGTCGTCGAACGCGTCCCCGTCGTCGCCCTCCGGAGCCCCGCCGTCGTCGCCCTCCGGAGCCCCGCCGTCGTCGCCCTTCGAAGCGCCGCGCGACGCCTCGCCTTCCGCGGACTCGTCGCCGCCGGCGGCATGGCGTGTCCGGTCCGACTCCGAGCCCATGTCTCTTCGAACGAGGTGCGGCCGCCACTAAGAACTACCCCATTTATATCACGCTCGCGGGCGAGAGGCGAGACATGGTATCACCCTTATCCGAGCGAGCGTCGACCGGCATCGCCGGGCTCGACGAAGTGCTGTCCGGCGGGCTCATCCCCACGCGAAGCTACATGGTCCGCGGGCAGGCCGGGAGCGGCAAGACGATCCTGAGCTTCCACTTCCTCCAGCAGGGGGTCGACGAGGGCGAGACGGCGCTCTTCGTCAACCTCGAAGAGGACCTCCGCGACCTGAAGGCGAACGCGGCCGCGCTCGGCTTCGACACCGACGCCATCGAGTTCCTCGACCTGAGCCCGAGCGCGGAGGCGTTCGTCGGCGACGAGTCGTACGAGGTGTTCGCGCCCTCCGAGGTCGAGCGAGAGCCCCTCACCGAGCGGATCGTCGAGGGCGTCACCGCGGTCGACCCGGACCGCGTCGTCGTCGACCCGCTGACGCAGCTCCGGTTCCTGCTGTCCGACGACTACCAGTTCCGGAAGCAGGTCGTCGGGTTCATGCGATTCTTAAAAGAGCGGGGGGCGACGGTGCTGTTCACCGTTCAGAACACCGAGTCGCTGCCGACGGACGACCTGGAGTTCATCACTGACGGGACGGTCCGGCTGGACGCGGCCTCGTACGGCAAGACGGTCCGGGTGCCGAAGTTCCGCGGTTCGTCGACGCAGGGCGGGGACCACGCCTACCGGGTCACCGACTCGGGGATCGAGGTGTACCCGGCGCTCCAGCCCGGCGCTCGCCGCGGCGACGACGTCGCGTTCGAGCAGATATCCTCCGGGATCCCGGAGGTCGACGAGCTGCTCCACGGCGGGATCGAGCGGGGCACCGTCACCATCGTGGGCGGGCCGACCGGCGTGGGCAAGACCACCCTCAGCACGCAGTTCATGAAGGAGGCCGCGGGGCGGGGGGAGCGCTCGGTCATCTACCTGTTCGAGGAGAACCGACGGACCTTCCTCGCGCGGTCGCGGGCGGTCAACATCCCGGTCGACGAGATGATCGAGAAGGGGACGCTCCAGGTGACCGAGGTGGAGGCGTTAGAGCGGTCGCCACAGGAGTTCGCGCGGATGGTCCGCGACGAGGTCGAGGGCGAGGGCGCCGACATCGTCATGGTCGACGGTATCTCCGGGTACCGGCTGACGCTGCGCGGCGAGGACGAGACGATGCTCCAGCAGATGCACGCGCTCGGCCGGTACCTCAAGAACGCGGGCGTGACCGGCATCTTCGTCGACGAGACGCGGAACGTCACGGGGGAGTTCCGCGCGACGATGGAGAACGTCAGCTACCTCGCGGACAACATCCTCTTCCTCCGGCACCTGGAGGTCGGGGGCGAGCTCCGCAAGGCGATCGGCGTCCTGAAGAAGCGGACGAGCGACTTCGAGCGGACGATCCGCGAGTTCCGGATCACCGAACACGGGATCACCGTCGGCGAGCCGATGTCCGGGCTCCGCGGCATCCTGAGCGGCACGCCGGAGGTCGTCGACGAGAGGCCGAGAGGCGCGCGCGGCGACTGCGACGAGTAGCGAGGGAGGCGACTCAGTCGCGGTCGTCGGGCTCGTCGCCCGCGGCGGTCCCGTCCTCGCTCCCGTCGCCGCCGTCGCCGCCCTTCTCCCTCGGGTCTCCGTCGGCGTCGACGACCGTCTTCCCGGTCGCCTCGGGCACCACCCGGCGGTCGGCGTCGGCCCACTCGCGGTCCAGCTCCGCGCCCTCGAACAGGCGGTCGAGGAACACCGCGAGCCCCGCGACCTCGGAGTGCGGCTGGTTCGTCACGCCCACGTTGAAGTCGGCGCGCTCGTAGAGCGCCCACGGCACCTTCTCGCCGCCGACGACGACGAGGAGGTCGCGGGGCGTCGAGGCCGCCCCGGTCGCGCCCCCCGCCTCGCCGTCGGTTGCGAGGCCGACCGCCTCGCGAACCGCTTCCTCCACCTCCTGAACGCGCTCACCGTACATCGTGAGGTGGACGACGATCCCCTCGAAGTTCCGGACGATCGCCTTCTGGTCGTCGCGGAGTTCGACCGCGAACGGGCCGCCGAACCGGTCGGTGACTCCGCGGACCGTCTCCGCCGACTGTCCGGCGTTGTCGGGGAAGATCACCCGGTCGGCACCGAGCGCCCGGGCCGTGAGCCCGACGTGCGTCGTCATGCGGTCGTCGCGCCCCGGCCGGTGACCGTACCGGAGCACGACGACCTCGCGCGCATCGTTCATGCCACGGACTGGGCGACCGATCCGGGTGTCGCTTTCGATGCGAGCGCGCGGACGAGGAGCCCCGTCCTCCCCGATTCGATCCGCACTCGTGGATCGAATTAGGGCAAAAATCTTCGAGGTGACCACGTAACTGAAAGTTTCATGTGGGAGGCGGTCGCGGTGTGTGCCATGACGAGCGTCAAGGAGTTCCGCGTCGACGAGCCGGCGACCGCCGACGGACTCGGGCGGGGGCGGTTCGTCTTCACGGACGCCTACTCGGTGTTCGACTGGGGGCGGATGCCCGACGCGATCCCGAAGAAGGGCGCGAGCCTCTGTACGATGGGCGCGTTCAACTTCGAACTGCTGGAGGCGGCGGGCGTCCCGACCCACTACCGGGGCGTCGCGGACTCGAACGAGATCGTCCCGCTCGACGAGGCGAGCGCGCCGCCGACCGAGATGGCGATCGACCTGACCCAGGTACCGGACCTCCCGTACCAGGGGCCCCACGCCGGCTACGACTACGACGCCTTCCACGCGGCGGGCGGGGAGAACTACCTCGTCCCGCTCGAAGTGGTCTTCCGCAACCGGGTTCCAGTCGGGTCGAGTCTGCGAAGGCGGGCCGAGCCCGCAGACTTCGGCCTCGACGACCTCGCTGACGGCGAGTGGCCGGACGAGCCGGTCGACCTCTCCGAGCCCGTCGTGGAGTTCTCCACGAAGTACGAACAGCAGGACCGCTACCTGGCTCGGGCCGAGGCCGACGCGGTCGCGGGCGCCGCCGATATCGACGCCCTCGAATCCCTCGCACGCGAGGTGAACCGCGTCGTCACCGAGCGCGCCGAGGCGGCCGGGTTCGTCCACGAGGACGGGAAGATAGAGTGCCTCTACGTCGACGGCGAGCTCCGCGTCGCGGACGTGGTCGGCACCTTCGACGAGAACCGGTTCTCCTACGACGGACGCGGGATCTCGAAGGAGGTCGTCCGGCAGTGGTACAAGGCGAACGACCCCGACTGGGTCGCGGCCGTGAAGGCGGCGAAGGAGTCGGTCGCGGGCCGCGAGACGGACGACTGGCGCGAGCTCTGCGAGCCCGATCCGGACCCCCTCCCGCCGGCGGTCGTCGACGCGGTCTCGGAGCTGTACGCGGCCGGGACGAACGCGTACACCGACCGCGAGTGGTTCGACGTTCCGGGGATCGAGTCCGCGCTCGACGCGGTCGACGCGCCGTGAGGCGCGGTTGAGAATCCGCTGGAGCGAGCGTCAAACCCTCACGATCGACGAAACGCGAGGGAACCTCTTTACCGCCGACGCGCGTGGATCGGCGCATGCCAACCGACGCCGACTTCGGGGAACGGCTCGAGACTCGGACCGTCGCGTATCTCGACCGGATCGACGACTGCGCCGCGCTGCTCCCGCGAGCGCTCGACGAGTACGCGGCTGACGGCGCGTACGGCGAGACGGTCGACGAGATAGTCGCCATCGAAAGCGAATGCGACGACCTCGTCCGCGGGCTCACGGCGCTCATCACCGACGCCGGTCCGGACGACATCGGACTGCTGAACACGCGGATCAACTTCAACGAGTCCGCGCTGCTCGACTTCTACAACGAGCTCGACGTGGTCGCGAACCACACCGAGCGGATAGTCCAGGAGGTGGCGATGATGCGTCCCGACGCGGGCGCCGAACCGTTCGGTGACATGCGCGAGATGGCCGAGCGGATCGCCGAGATGGTCGCGGTCCTCGGCGACGTCGTCGAGGGGTTCGTCAGGGGGCTCGCCCGCGCCGACGCCACGGAGACGCTCGCCGGCGGGATCGAATCGATCCGCGCCCTCGAAAGCGAGTGCGACGAGCTCCGCAACGACGCCGTCGAGACCGCCTTCGGCGACGGCGCGATCGATCAGCCGCTCGTCTACCGCGAACTCGCGATCCTGCTGGACGAGCTCGCCAACACGATCGAGGACCTCACCGACCGGATCGTCGTGATCGCGAGCAGCGAGCCGGGGATCGTCACCGACGCTGACGACGAGTAGCGGGAGGCGTCACCCCTCACCGACGCGCCCAGTCGAGCATCCGCGCGTAGAACGGGTCGGAGCCGAGCGCCTCGGCGTCGCCCACGATCGTCAGCTGCTTTTTCGTCCGGGTGAGCGCGACGTTCACGCGGCGGTGGTCCTCGAAGATGGGGCCGTCGAGGTCGCCGGTCGCGACGAACGAGACGAGGACGACCTCCTTCGAGGAGCCCTGAAAGCGGTCGACGGTGTCGACGGTCACGTCGGTCCGGCGGCCGATCTCCGCGACCTGCGCGCGGAACGGGGCGATCACGCCGATGTCGCCCGGGTCGACGCCGGCCGCGACGTAGGCGTCGACGACCCCGGCGACGCGCTCGGCCTCGCGGACGTTCCGGTTTCCGTCGCGCTCGCCGTCGGGGTCGACGAACCCCACGCCGCCGGTCAGTTCGGGCGCGAGCGCGCCGGCGTCGACGCCGAGGTCCGCGAGCGTCTGCCCGGCCACCTCGGGAGTCGCGGGGCGGAGCGCGCCGTCGTAGAACTCCGCGGAGGCGAACGCCTGGATCCGCTGGCTCATCCGGTACTGGCGGTCGAGCATGACGCTCGCGTCCGGATACGCCTCGATGAGTCGCTCGAAGAGGGAGGTCCGGAGGTCGTTCTCCGCGCGCACGACCGGGGGGAGCTGCTCGTGGTCGCCGACGAGGACGAACCGGTCCGCGAGGTTGATCGCGGCGTGGGTCCCCGGCTCCGTGAGCTGGGAGGCCTCGTCGACGAGGGCCACGTCGAACTCGCACTCGCGCATGACGCGGGAGCCGCAGGCCGCGGTGGTGGCGGCGACGACCGGCGCGTCCCGCAGCTCCGCCGCCTTCGCGTTCGGCTCGCCGCGCTGGACGAGCCGCACGTCCCGCATGTCGTCGCGGACGCCCGTTTCCGTCCCGACGCGCAACACGTCGTCGAACCCCTGATCCCGAAGCGCCTCGAGCGCGTTGTCGACCGCGCGGTTGGTGAACGCCGACAGCAGCACGCGATTGCCCTCCTCGACCAGCGCGCGGATCGCCCGGGCGATGGTGTACGTCTTCCCGGTGCCCGGGGGGCCGTGGATCAGCGCCAGGTCCTCGGCGTCCACCGCGAGCTCGACCGCCTCGTTCTGCGCGTCGTTGTTGTCGATGTAGGCGTCGGGGGTCTCTGCGGGGCGGTCAGCTACGTCCCGGAACTCCGGCTCCCGGCGACCGAACAGCACGTCCTTGCGGTCCGTGTCGCCCTTCAGCACCGCGTCGTGGAGCGCGGTCAGCGAGCGGTCGACGGAGATCTCGGAGGGGTAGACGTCGAGCCGGCGCAGCTCGACCGGCTCGTCCGCCTCGACGACGACCTCGTCTTTCCCGAGGCGGGTGATGCGCCCGAGCTCCGCGTGCCCGGAAACGGGGTCGCCGTCGCTCGCGAGCGCCACGTCGCCCTCGCGGAGCTTCGAGACGGCGTCGCCGGGCTTCCGGGCGCGGAGCTCCCACCGGGCGTCGTCGATCTCGGTCCGGCCGGTCGGTTCGAGGCCGATCAGCGCGCGGTCGTCCGCGGCGCGCTCCGCCGGCGTCTGCTCCCACAGCTTCCGGTACTCGGCGTGGGTCTCGCGGCGCTCCTCCTCTAAGGCGACGTAGAAGCGGTCGAAGTAGTCGCGCTCCTCGTCCGGAATCGGTTCGCCGATCTGGCCCGCCTTCGACTCCTGGTCGAGACGGCCGGAGACGACCATACAGGCGTCCTGCTCGAAGCAGTAGCTACAGGTCGCGTCCGCCTCGTGCCCCGTCGGGACGGTGGGGCGCTCGCCGCGGTCGTTGAGCGCGCGCCACTCCATCGCCGCGAGGGCGTTGCGCTCGCGCACGACGAACTCCAGGAAGCCCCGCCCGACGGTGAACTCCTTGGCGGGCGCGAGGTCGCCCGACTCCTCGTTGCGGTCGAGGGCGGTGTTCTTGGTGTACAGCAGCGTCCCGATGTCGGGGTCGACGCCGCGCTCGTCGAGCATCAGCGCGTAGCAGGCGGCCTGGACCTTGTCGTGGAACCGCGGTTCGCGCTTCGTGTTCTTCCCGGTCTTCAGCTCGACCGGGGTGCCGCGCCGGAGCGCGTCGGCCCGTCCCTTCAGCCCGAACGTGGGCGAGATGAGGGTAAACTCCGAGCGCCACGTGTCCTCGTCGCTCAGGGTCCCCTGCGCCAGCCACCCCTCGACGGCGGCGGCGTTGCGGCGCACCTCGTCTTCGACCTCCGCGGTCTCGTAGCCGAGGAGTCCGAGCTCGAGGCCGGCCTCCGCGACGCGGTCCTCGACCGACGCCTCCAGCTCCATCCCGCGCAGCAGGTCGCCGAACACCTCGTGGACGATGGTCCCCTTGACCACGGGGTAGTTGAGCGGGATCCCGGAGAGCTTGTTCAGGTAGTACATCCGCGGGCACTGGACCCACGACCGGATCCCCGTCACGTCGACGAGGAAGTCGGGTTCGAGGACGACCCACGACTCGTCGGTCGTCGCGTACCCCGTCTCGCCGCGATACTCGTCTTCCTCGGGGTCGGTGACGAGCAGCTCCATCCCCGGCTCCGCGTGTTCGGCGGTCTCCGTCCACTTCCCCCACAGCGTCACGTCGACCGGGTCGCCCGCGCCGCGGTCGGGCCGGATCCGCACCTCCCGGAGGTCGCGCTCGCCGTACGACGTCGACACCGTCCGCGCCTCTCCGACGGAGACGATCGGCCCGCGAACGTTCACGTCCCCGCTCGGCGGCGGCACCGAAAAACGCTGTCGGTGGTCGCGGTCGGCGGTCGCCGTGACCGTCGGATCGATCGCGCCCGACCGCTCCGCCGGCACCGACACGCTCTTGCGCTCGCCGTCCCGAACTCTCGACCGACATGCGCGTACGAGACTGGGACGACATCCTCGCGGACGTCGCGAGCGACTCGACCGACCCCGAGGGCTGGCGGGCGGTCGCCGGCTCCCGCGAGGGCGGCCTCGGCGAGGACCTCTACTTCGGTCACCCGAGCGTCGGGCTCTACCACCTGAAGACGTACGCGAAGAACCCCCGAGACCTCCGCGGGGTCGGGACCCGAGTCGCCCGCAGCGTCGACGACGAGCTCGATCCGCTCCTCCCGGACGCCGACAGCGACGGCCGGTTCGCGGTGCAGTCGGCGCCCAAAGACGAGGAGCACGCCGAGGAGATGGCGACGCGGCTCACGGAGGCGCTGCGGGTCCACGCCGAGGCGCCGACCGAGCCCGACCACCTCTTCGAGGACGTGATGGAGGCGGTCGAGTCGCCCGCGTTCGGCCCGATGGAGTACGAGTTCGACGGGCGCCCGGACGAGCTCGACGAGCTCTCCGACACCTTCGAGGCGGCCGAGGAGCTGCTCACAAGCGAGCTCGACGACCTGATCGAGGACGACGACGTCGACCGCGGCTTCCACTGACGCCCGCCGCGACTTCCACTGACGCCCGCCGCGACTTCCACTGACGCCCGCCGCGGCTTCCACTGACGCCCGCCGCGACTCCCCCGGAGCGCCGCGGTCGGGCCGCGGAGACATCCGGCGCATCGGTTTTGTCTCTCCCCCGCCAACGACGCGTATGGGACTCAAAGCGGACACCGCGAACGGCCTGATATCGCTCGGCATCGGCGTCGCAGTCACCTGGCTCACGGCCTCCGACGGCGACCACAGCACGGCGGACCTCCTCGTCGCGGTCGCGATCAGCTCCTTCCTCTCGGGCTTCTTCACGAGCTACTTCGCGAAGTGACGGCCGAGCGGCGAGGGGGAACCGGAGCGGTCGGCGTCAGATCGCCGTCACCCACGCCCGGTACTCCTCGTCGAGCTCGTACACCTCGCGGAAGGCGCGCTCGACGAAGCCCGCCACTCGGTTCGCGTCCGAGCGGGCGGTAACGACGGCGTTCGTCCCCTCCGCCTCCTCCGGGCTGACGAGCTCGTCGATCCGGAACTCGGGGAACTCGGAGAGCAGTTCCTTCAGGCGGTCCAGCTCGTCGTCGGTGCAGTCCATGATCAGCTCGGTGCCCGCGAGCTGGATCCACGGGGGGATCTCGCCGCCGTCGGTGTCGTCGCTGTCGGGGTCGACGTCGACGGTCATCACGTCACCGGAGCGCGCGCGGTGCGCGGCCGCGGCGTCGGCGAACAGCTTCAGCCGCTCGTCCTCCGTCGCGGCGTCGAATCTGGTCATACGGTCGCTCGGCCGCGACGGGGCTTAAAATCCGCACTCCGCGGCGGCCGGGCGTCCGGTCTCTCCCGGACCGACCTCTCGGCCCCCGCCCCCCTCACTCCCGCTCCGTCTCCGCCAGCACGTCGTCGACGAGCGAGAGGGTCCGCTCCGCCTCGGCGACGCGCTCGTCCGCCTCCCCCCGGTCGATCAGGGCCAGGGCGTCGTCGTCGAGTTCGTGCCTTACCTCGGCCGCGCGGCGGAGTCGCTCGTACTCGTCGCTCCGCGCGAGTTCGCGGACCGAGCGCAGCGTCGCGACGACCTCGTCGTCCGCGATCCGGCCGACCAGCGGCACCAGCTCGTCGATCTCGTAGGCGAGTTCGTCGCCCGGCTTCGGCGGCCAGTCCACCGTCAGCGGCTCGCCGTCGAGGCGTTCGAGGTACGTCCGGTGGACCGCGACCGCGGTGCGCAGCGCCCCCGGGTCGTCGACGTAGTGCTCCAGCTTGGAGTTCGTGTAGTCGGCGTACTCCAGCAGCGTCGCGGGCGGCTCCTCGCCGGCCGCGTGCGTCTCGACGTACTCCGCCAGGTCCGTCGGGGGCACGTCGACGTCGACGAACGGGGTCGCGTCCGCGCGGTCGAGGAAGTCGAACACCTCGCGGGCGGACGCCGACTCGAAGAACTCCCGGAACGCCGCCCGAATCCCCTCGTCGTACGCCTCGATCGGGTCGCGGAGGCGGTCGAGGTCGGCGTCGAGGTCGGCGTCGGCCATGGCGGCGACCTCGCGGAGCTCGTCGAGTCGCGCGTCGAGACGCTTGCGGGCCTCGCGGGCCGCCTTCCTGGCTCCCCGGTAGTCGTCGACCGCGTCGTCGTACGCCTCCAGGAGGTCGACGAACTCCCCGGCCGGCTCCAGCGCCTCGCGGGCGGCCGCGAAGTCCGACTCCGAGAGCCGGCGCTTGTCGACCGCCTCGTCGGCCGCCTCGAAGGCGTCGGCGGCCGGGAGGTCGTCGTCGACGTCGGTCGCGTCGTCGAACTCCCCGCGGAACCGGACGTACGACTCGAAGTCGCCGGAGCCGACCGCGTCCTCCTCGTACCGGTCGAGGATCCGGTGGGCGCGGCGGTAGGCGTCCGCGGCCGCCTCGACGCGGTCGCGCCCGTAGCCGTCGATCCGCTCCTCGATACGCCGGAGCTCGTCGTAGCGCTCACGGAGCCGGGCGGCCGCTTCCCCCGCCTCGGAGACGGGGTCGTCGTCGCCCGCTCCGCCCTCCTCGTCGCCTCGCCGCGCCGTCCCGCCGGCACCCTCGGCCATCGGTCAGTACACCTCGTCGGGGTCGAAGACGCGCTCCCCGACGTGTTCGCCGTCTATCGTCCGGTGGAAACACGACCGGTGGCCGGTGTGGCAGGCCCCGCCCGCCTGGTCGACGAGGTACAGCAGGGTGTCGGCGTCGCAGTCGACCCGGACCTCCCGGACCGACTGGGTATGGCCGGAGGTGGCGCCCTTGTGCCAGATCTCCTCGCGGGACCGGGAGTAGTAGTGGGCCTCGCCGGTCTCGCGGGTGCGCGCCAGCGCCTCGGGCGAGACGTACGCGAGCATCAACACCTCGCCGGAGTCGGCGTCCTGGGCGACCGCCGGCACCAGCCCGTCATCGCCGAAGTCGACGTCGATCGCCCCGGTCTCCGCGTCGGCGTCACTCATGGCTGTCCGGAGACGTGGCGCCCGAATAGTCCTTGTGTCTGCGGCGCTCGGAAGCCCCGGTACGCCGGGAGACGGCGGCTCCCAGACGGCCGACCCGCTACCCGTCCGGAGCGAGCCGCAGGGCGAGCGCGTCGCCGTCGGCGTACGCGCCCGGCCGCCGCTCGACGACCTCGAAGCCGAGCGACTCGTACAGCGCGAGCGCGGCGTCGTTATCGGGGTGGGCCTGAAGCGTCACCGGTCCGTCGGCGTCGGCGATGGTCGCGGCGAGCAGCGCTCGGGCGCGCCCCTCGCGCCGGAACGCGGGCGCGACGACGAGCTCCGCGACGTGGACGCCCGAGCGGTTCGGCGCGTCCACCGGGAGCAGGTAGCCGACGACCCGACCGTCGGCGACGCTCACGCGGGCGGCGCCCACCGCGAGCCCGTACTCCAACAGGTCCGGGCTCGGCTGTCGGAGGTGCGACTGGAGTTCCCGGATCCGGGCGGCGTCGGCGGGTCGTCCGGGGCGAACGCGGGGGTTTCGGTCCTCGTCAGCCATCTCACACCGCCGTCCAGAGCGCGACGGCGGCGACCGCGCCGCCGAGCGTCGCGAGGAAGTTCACGGTCTGGTTGCCGACCCGGTCGCCCTCGATCAGGGCGCCGAGGAGGCTGTCGACGGTCATCCCGGCGACGCCGGCGGCGGCGACGGCTCCGCCCGCGGCGACGCCGCCGGGGACGACCGGATCGAGGATCGGGCTCCCGCCGGCGGCGAGCGCGCCGACGAGCACCGCGCCGGAGAAGCCCGCGAGTTCGCCCTGCCAGGTGACCGCGCCGTCGGTCCCGGGGTCGACGCGTCGGAGCGTCGTCACCAGCCGCGGGCCGTCGTAGAGGCCGCCGATCTCCGAGGAGAGCGTGTCTGCCATCGCGGTCGCCGTCGCGCCCGCGAAGACGAACCCGAACGGCGCCGCCGGGACGGCGAGATGCGGCGCGGCCGCGTAGCCGACCACCGCGGCGAGCGCGATCGCGGAGTTCGCTAACACGTTGCCGGTGCCGCGGGCGCCCTCGTTCTCCTGGGCCACTCCCCTGTCCGCCTTCTCGTCGAACCGGTACTTCGAGGCGAGGCCGCCGACCGCGTAGAAGGACATCAGCGTGAGGAACCAACCGACGCCGCCGAGCACGACCGCGAGCAGCGCCGAGACGACGCCGGTGAGCATCCCCGCCACCGAGGCGGTGCCGATGGCGAAGGAGACGTAGCCGAGCGCGCCGGTCACCGCGAGGCCGGCGGCGATCAGGGGGGCCTCCACGGTCGGCTCCAGCGCGATGAACCCCCACGTCACGAACGCGACGAGGGCCGTCGTGATGTGCGCGTCCCGCGAGAACACGAGCGAGCGGATCAGCGCGGCCGTCAGCGCGGCCGCCGCGGCGAGGAAGACGAGCAGGGGGACCGTCTCGGCGTCGACGCGCGCGCCGGTCTGGAGTCGCACCGCGATCTGTCCGACGAGGGCCGCGGCCGTCCCGACGACGACGTAGCCGGCGACCAGCGGGAACTCGTCGGTCGTCCGGCGGGAGACGAGCGTCCGACCGAGGCGGCCGGCCCCGACCGCGAGCGTCGCCGCCGCGAACGCCTCGTACGGTAGCGGGGCGCGCGGCAGCGACGCGAACAGCGCGAGGCCGGCGCCGGCGAGCGCGAAGGAGACGAGTCCGTAAAGGCGCTCGGCCTCCCGGTCGCCGGGTAACGCGAGCGTCTCGAACCACTCGCCGTCGCGGACGCCGAAGAAGGCGCCCCCGGCGACGGCGAAGAAGGGGACGGCGGCGGCGGTGTCGAGCGCCGGCGCGAGGACCGCGAGGGCGGCCACCGCGGCGAACACACTCGCGCGTCGGACCCTCCGTAGCACGTCCTCGGCTACCCGCGACGACCACTTAACGGTCCCGACAGCCGTCGGGCGGTCGACCGCTGACCGCCGTCACCGCGACGCCGATGTCAGTATCGGTACTCGTTGAACTGGACCGCGTGTCCCTCCAGCACGCGGACGGACTCTTCCGGGTCCTCCTCGTCGTCACCGATCCGATCCTCGTGCGAGTCAACCACTCCCATGAGAGAGCCGTACACGTCCGCCCATATAACTGTTCTCCACGTGGCGGCGGTGACAGTTCGCGGAGAGCCGATCGTCAGCCGATGACGCGGTCGATCTCGCCGAGGTGATCGATCACGTGATCGGGGACAGTTTCCGACGCCGCGAGGGTGTCGTCGTCGGTGACGCCCGAGCGGACGAGGACGGTCGTCATTCCGGCGCGCTCGCCGAGCGCGATGTCCGTGTCGAGGCGGTCGCCGACGACGAGACACTCCTCGGCGGGGGCGGAGAGTCGCTCGCGGACCATCTCGATCGCGGTGTCCGAGGGCTTGCCGAGGACGGCGTCGGGGTCGCGCTCGGCGACGCCCGCTATCGCGTTGATCACGGCGCCCGATCCGGGGACGTCGCGCTCGGGGGCCGGGATCACCACGTCGGGGTCGGTGCCGATGAAGGGGATATCGCGTTCGAGGGCCCACAGCGCGGTACAGAGGTCGTCGTAGTCGAACTCGCGGTCGATGGAGGCGACCAGGGCGTCGGCGGCGTCGACGTCGTCGGTCGTCGAGAGGCCGGCCGCCGCGAACTGGTCGCGCAGTCCGGGGTCGGCGATACAGAGCAGGTCGTCGTCCGCGTGGTGTTCCCGGAGGTACCGCGTCGTCACGCTGCCCGCGGTGAACACCCTCTCGGCGTCGACGTCGTACCCCGCCGCGCCGAGGCGGTCGACGTACGCCGGCGGCGCCTTCGTCGGATTGTTCGAGACGAACAGGGTCTCGATCCCGGCCTCGCGGAGCCGGCGGTACCCCGCCGGGGCGCCCGGGATCGGATCGTCGCCGCGCACGACCGTGCCGTCGACGTCGAGGACGGCGCCGCTGAACTCCATGCCCGGAGTGGGGACGCCACGGCCGTAGGGGTTGCGCCCGGGAGGGGGACGGTAACTGACCGCCGACGCCGACGGACCGCCTCGGATCACGAACTCGGTACCGGTTCCACCTTCGGGATAACGGAAGGGTAAAGCGGCAGCGTTCCGTATCGATGTTCACTGTGACGACGACTCAGGTGACCCTCGTCCAGATCGACAACTATGGGCCGTGGACGACGACGCCGGAGCCGCGCCGCGAGATGGACCTCCAGACGCTCCAGTCGCGGCTCTTCGCCGACGTCGCCCAGTTCCTGGGCCACCGCGACGCCTACGTCTTCTTCACCAGGTTCGACAACATGATTGCGGTGACGAACGGCGTCGACGGCGCGGCCCACGCGACCCTTCAGGAGTCGATCGGCAACCGCTACCCCGTCAGCGTGAGCCTCGGCACCGCGGTCGCCGAACGCCCCGTCGACGCGCTCGAGGCGGCGAACAGACGGCTCCAGACCGCGGGTAGCGCGCAGGACGAGAGCCGGACCGAGGTGCTCGCCGGCGAGTACCTCTCGGAGACGGACCGGTCGGACCTCCAGGTCGCGCACTTCGACGTGGTCAACGCGACCGGCAAGTACACCGACCGACTCAACGAGTTCGACACGTTCATCAACATCGAGCGGGCGTACGGCTCGCTGATGCGCCACCTCCGCGAGGCGCACGGCGCCCTCTCCTTTTTCGTCGGCGGCGACAACATCGTGGCGGTCTGTCCCGACCTCCCCGAGACGGCGTTCTCGTCGGCGGTCGCGCACGTCGAGGACGACGTCGACATCGAACTCCAGGTCGGCGTCGGTCGCGGTGCCTCCGCCCACGAGGCCGGCTTCGCGGCCAAACACGCCCTCGAAGACTGCCGCCACGACGGGACGAGCGTCGAGCTGTTCGGCGCGCCCGCCGTCAGCGACTGACGATCCGGCCGCGCAGTCCGTCGATCTCGACGGTTACCCGTATCGAATCAGTTCTGATAATTTCGGTGCGAGATTTTTATACACCGGCCGGAAACCCCCGGTTAGCATGTCAGAGGAGATAGTGTTCGTCTGTACGGCGGACGGCTGTGACGAAGGTCCCTGGGAGGGCTCGCACGACGCGATGGCGCACTGCTCCGAGCATCCGGACCACGGCTACACCGGGATGCCGCGGTCGGAGATCGGGCCCGCCCGCGAGGTCATCCCCGCGACCGCGACGCGGAA
This sequence comes from Halorubrum sp. SP9, assembly GCF_005435015.1. Lineage (NCBI taxonomy): Archaea > Methanobacteriati > Methanobacteriota > Halobacteria > Halobacteriales > Haloferacaceae > Halorubrum > Halorubrum sp. SP9. The sequence continues at coordinate 26,985 of NZ_SGXU01000021.1, read as the reverse complement.
ACGTGACAACCGCAACCTCCAGCACAAGGGGCACCCCAAGGGTGCGCACGCGCAGAACGACTGACGGGCCCCGACGGACGAATCGTCGCTCCGGCGTCCGTCCCCGGCGCTGGGCCCGGATCCCCGTCCTCGTCGCGCAGCGCGGCGAGGACCGCTCCTCGTGAGCCGGGGTCCTCCCGGTCGCTCGATCCGGCGTCGTTTATACGCGCCCCGGGCCTACGGTCCCGCATGGTCTCGGACATCTTCGATCCCGACGCGTGGGATCGCGTCACCGACGAGTTCGACGACATCACCTACCACCGCGCCGTCGACGTCCCCGCGGTCCGGATCGCCTTCGACCGCCCCGCGGTCCGCAACGCCTTCCGGCCCGGCACGGTCGACGAACTGTACGCCGCGCTCGACCACGCGCGCAAGCAGGCCGACGTCGGCTGCGTCCTCCTCACCGGCAACGGCCCCTCCGAGAAGGACGGCGGCTGGGCGTTCTGTTCCGGCGGCGACCAGTCGGTCCGCGGCGGCTCCGGCTACGAGTACCGCGACGACGACGAGGCGGGCGACGACGACGACGACCTGGTCCGCTCGGCGCGGGCGGGCCGGCTCCACATCCTCGAAGTCCAGCGGCTGATCCGGTTCATGCCGAAGCCCGTCGTCGCGGTCGTCCCCGGCTGGGCGGTCGGCGGCGGCCACTCGCTGCACGTCGTCTGCGACATGACGCTCGCCAGCGAGGAACACGGGAAGTTCCTCCAGACCGACCCCGACGTGGGCTCGTTCGACGGCGGGTTCGGCTCCGCGTATCTCGCGAAACAGATCGGCCAGAAGAAGGCCCGCGAGGTGTTCTTCCGCGGGAAGACCTACTCCGCCGAGGAGGCCGCGGACATGGGGATGGTCAACGAGGTCGTCCCGCACGAGGAGCTGGAGGACGTGGCGCTGGAGTGGGCCGACGAGATGACCCGGAAGTCGCCGACCGCGATGCGCATGCTGAAGTACGCGTTCAACATGGCCGACGACGGGATGGTCGGCCAGCAGGTGTTCGCGGGCGAGGCGACGCGGCTCGCGTACATGACCGAGGAGGCCCAGGAGGGCCGCGACGCGTTCCTGGAGGGCCGGGAGCCGCAGTTCCGCGAGTACCCCTGGCACTACTGATCTCCCCGGTCAGCGAGCGGCCGGGAACGACCGTCAGTCGTCGTCCCCGACGATCCCCTCGGCGACCGCCATGTCGTCGACGGTGGGGTCGTCCTCCGACGCGCGGAGGACGAACCGCTTGCGGATCAGGTCCGCGACGTAGATCGCGGTCCCGGCGATGATCAGCGTGTCGCCGGGGAGCCGCGCCCAGAACAGCGTCTGGACGATGTCCCGCTCGTAGAACGCGAGGCTGCGGGCCGCGGCGTAGCTCTCGGTGAACGCGACATCGAGCTGGAGGAAGCCGACCGGGAGGACGGAGACGAACACCATCAGCGCCAGTCCGACGTTCCAACACCAGAACGACGCGCGGAGCCACGAGCCGTCCCAGCGCTCGGGGTCGATCGACAGCTGGAGCATGTACGTCACCATGCCGAGCGCGAGGAAGCCGAACGCGCCGAACATCGCCGCGTGCGCGTGGCCGACGGTGAGGTACGTGCCGTGCTCGTAGTAGTTGATCAGCGGGAGATTGATGAAGAAGCCGAGGACGCCGGCACCGACGAAGTTCCACACGCCGCTGGCGACGATGAACATGAACGGAAGCTTGTATGGGAATCCGGTCTCGGCCATCGCGCGGTACTGGCCGATGGCCTCGTAGAGGATGAAGATCAGCGGGAGCAGCTCCAGCGTCGAGAAGACGCTGCCGATCGGCACCCAGTAGTCCGGCATTCCGATCCACCAGTAGTGGTGCGAGACGCCGACGACGCCGGTTCCCATCACGAGCAGCGCCTGGAGCATCACCGCCTTCTCGGCGCTGCGCCGCGAGAGCAGGTTCATCGACACCAGGGTGAGCCCGATGATGGCGACGATGAAGAACTCGAAGGCGCCCTCGACCCACATGTGGACGACCCACCAGCGCCAGAACTCCGTGACGGCGATGTTCGTCGACGGCGTGAACATGAAGCCGGCGACGAACAGCAGGGTGATCGAGCCGCCGGCGTAGAGGATCATGTGCGCGAGCCCGTACACCGGCTCGCGGTCGAGCAGGGGCTTGAGCCCGCGGATCGCGAGGACCGCCCAGAGGATGAACCCGCCGAGCAGGCCGGCCTGCCACACCTTCCCGACCTCGAGGTATTCGAGCCCCTCGTTGCCGAGCAGCCACCAGAGCTCGCCGGGGAGGTAGCCGTTCGCACCGAGCCAGATGCCGCTCATCCCGCCGACCACGACGACGACGAGCGCGCCGAGCAGGACGCTCACGTACGTCCCCTGTCGCTTCGGCTCGTGGCCGGTGAGCAGCGGCGGGAGGAACAGGCCGGCGCCGAGCCACGTCGACGCGATCCATAAGATTCCGAGGTCGATGTGCCACGTCTTCGCGATGGCGAAGGGGAGCAGTTGGAGGACGTGTATCCCGAACACCCGCTCGATCCCGAAGAACCCGGCCCGCTCGATGTAGAAGTGGGCGAGCAGCCCGCCCAAGAGCACCTGCGCCAGGAACAGCCCCGCCGCGATGGGGATGAAGCGGAGCGCGGCGCGCTGGCTCGGGAAGACGCTCACGTCGCCCGGCTTCGGAACCGAGATGCCCTCCGAGGACGGCTCGGGGAGCTTCACCGACTTGTAGAGGAGGATCGCCGCGCCCGCGGCGCCGACGAGCAGCACCATGGCGATCACGCTCCACGTCATCGCCGAGCCGGTGGCGTCGTTACCGGCGCCGGGCGCGTACGGCCACTCGTTGGTGTACGAGTGGTCGGCGTTCGGGCGGTCGGTGTGCGAGAACCACGCGGTCCACAGCGCGAAGTCCGCGAAGTTCCGGGCCTCCTCCGCCGAGCCGATCATCCCCGCGGGGACGCCGCGGTCGTGGTCGCCCTCGTGGTACCGTTCGACGTACGTCTCGCGCACCTGCCGGTGGGCGTACACCTCCGCGGCGGAGTACTCCACGACGTCGCCCCCGTCGTGCGCCGCGTCGAGTTCGTCGCGGACGAGCGCGTCGACGCGCGACTGCTCCCCGGAAGCGAGGTCGTCGTACGCCGCGCCGTACTCGGCGTCGGCGTAGTACTCGCGCATGTGTTCGACCTTCAGTTCGAGCGCGTCGGCGGTGTAGTCCTCGCCGTAGTACGCGCCGTTCCCGAGGATCGACCCGTGGTTCATCAGCCCGTACTGCTGGAACGCCTCCTTCCCGTCTTGGACCTCGGCCCCCGTGACGATTGTCTCGCCGTCGGGACCGACGACCTCGTCCGGTATCGGCGGCGCCTCTTGGTACGCCAACCACGCCCCGGCGCCCATCACGGCCAGGTTCAACAGGAACGCCGCGACGATGACCTTCGCTATCGTCTTGCGCGTGAGTCGCATGGGCGGGCGTACCACCGACACGGCCTATGAGTTTGGTGGCAACATGTTCGGTCGGATTCCCGGCGTCCGAAACCGTCGTCGCCGGGCCGTTTCGAGCGATCTCACTGCTCCTGTGGCGGGCGCCCCGACGCGCGCCGCGCGGGAGCGACCGCGACCGGTTGATGACCGCGACCGGTCGACCCCGCTCGGTCTCGGTCCGTCCTCCCGTGAACATGTTCGTGACCCGGCTTACCCGGAGCGGCAGCGTACGTACGCGTATGGCTCAGACCACCGAGATGGCGGAGTCGCCCCCGACCGACGCGGACGCGAGCCGAGCGGACGGGGCGGAAGCGACCGCGACCGAGGCGGAGACGACCGTCACCGTGCGGTGTACCGGTCACGTGCGCACGGAGCTCGGCGTGTACGAGTTCGAGTACACCTTCGAGGGCGACACGCTCCGGGCGTTCCTCGACGAGCTGTTCGAGGACTACCCGCAGCTCCAGGACATGCTGATCGCGGAGTCGGAGTCCGACGCGACCCACAGCGGCTGGGCGCCGACGCCGGAGGAACTGCCCGGAACGTGGTCGAAGAACCCGGTCGGCGAGCAGACCATCGCCTACGCTCGGATCCTCGTGAACGGCCACTTCAACGAGAACGAGAACGGCTTCGACACGGAACTGGAGGAGGGCGACCGCGTCGCCCTCGTCTACCCCTTCATGTTCTGCTGTTAACCGGGACGGATCGATGTCACCGAGGTCGCGGTGATATTCTCAGATCCCCCGGCGCTCGTTTATAATTGACCACGGATCGGCAGCGAATCCCTCCAACGCTCCAATCGCTCGGCACTACGTCGTCGCTAACGGATCGCGGAGAACACCGCCGGAGGCCCCAGTCGCGAGGCGGGCGCACGCTCGCTGTCGTTCGAGACGCCTTCGGCGTCTCGTGATGACGAAACGGCGCTGCCGTTTCGAACTGCGCGCCTCACTCGGTCGCTATCGCTCCCTCGCTGCGGTGTCGCCGGCGGCTCCGCCGCCGGCTTTCCGTGGCGCGTAGCGCCACGCTACTTACGTCGCCTGCGTCCGCCTCCCGACTGCCCCTTTGCGTCCCACCCCGCCCCGCACAGCAACCGCACCTCACGCCTCCCCAGCCTCGTCGCGGCCGCTTAAAAACGGCCGCGACTCCCTCGCGCGTGCTGTCTCGCGGCCGCCGATGGCGGCCGCTCGCAGGCACGCGCCACCGCACCGGGTTTATCAGTGGCCACGACTGTCGCTCGCGAGTTGCTTGCCGCAGGAGTGCGGGGGAAGGGATTCGAACCACAGTCGGACGTGCTCGCTTCGCTGCGCGCGACCTCTTTGATTCGAATCCCTATTGTCCGATTGCTGCTGCTCGCGAGTTGCTCGCGACAGCAATGCGGGGGAAGGGATTCGAACCTCACTCACTCCGCTCGCTTCGCTCGCTCCGTTCCCTGGTTCGAATCCCTTCTGTGCCCAGTGCTGTCGCTCACGTACTGTTCGCGACAGCATGCGGGGGAAGGGATTCGAACCCCAGTCGCTCCCGTTCGCTCGCTCCGCTCGCTCACCTTCCGCTCCCTGGTTCGAATCCCTTCTGCTCCTAGTGCTGTCGCTCACGTATTGTTCGCGACAGCATGCGGGGGAAGGGATTCGAACCCTCGAACCTCTACAGGAGCGGATCTTAAGTCCGCCGCTTTTGGCCAGGCTCAGCCACCCCCGCGCGGATTCGGCTACCGGCGGCGCGGTGAAACCCCTTTCGGAACTGGGGGCCGGACGCTACCAGTCGACCGAGAGCGTCCCGTCGCCGTGCGGGTCCGGCGCGATCTCCTCGTCCGTCCGGCGGTCGACGACGTGGATCACGCCCGCGTCCTTCTTGGCCGGACACGCCTCGGCCGCGGCGACGTTCTCTTCGAGGTCCTCCTCGCCGATGTAGTACGCTTCCGGCTTCGCCATCCCGCTCACGACGTCCATCACCCAGTTGTCCGCGACCTCAGCGCACTTCCCCGCCCCGAAGCACTTGTTCGCCTCGAAGACGATCTTGTACGGCTTCTCCTCGACCGGCGGCCCCTCGCCCCCGATGTCGCTGGCGCGGAGCACCTCGTCGCCGCCGTCCGTTTCGGCCTCGTCGCTCATGACGCCCCCTCGGCGGCCGCGGGACTTTCGTCTGTCGGTCGTTCCCGCTCGCTCGGGACGATCGACCGGGCCGGACGAGTCGGTCACTCCTCGATGTGCTCCGCGAGCAGTCGCTCCGCGTGGTCGGGGGAATCGGCCGGCTCCCAGCGCACCTTCGCGGCGTCGCCGTACGCGAGCGCCTCCTTCAGTTCGTCGCGGAGGACGCCCGTGCCGAACCCGACCGTGTCGCCGTCTGCGTCGCCGAGTTCGTACAGCGCGTAGCGGTCGGGGGCGCTCCCGACGGTCGAACGGTCGAGGTCGCGCCACGGCTTCGCGAGGCTCATCGCGTCGACTCCCCGCCCGGCCGCGCGCTCGTCGGCGTCACCGGTGGGCGTCCAGCCCGTCCTCGGGGCCCTCGACGATCTCGTAGCTCCCCTCGGTCCAGCCGTCCTCGACGAAGACGAACACCCGGCCGCCGGCGATCTCGGGGTCGGCCACGACCTCGTTGCGCTGCCCCTCGCGGCCGACGATCACGCCGGGGAACACCTCGTCGCGCTCGCCGTCCTCGACGATGACGCGGCCGACGCCGGACTCCGCTAGGATCTCGTCGTCGGTCTTGTAGTCGTTCACGTACGTCATCACGCCCTCAGTTTCCGTGGGGTCGGTGACGAGCACGTGGGTCTCCTTGCCGGGACCGGCGGTCACCGACCCCTCGGCGGACTCTGGGACGCCCCGGTAGAGGGTCGTCCGCCCGTCGAGGTACTCGACGACGACGCCCTCCTCGCGGAGGTCGACGCCGATCGACGTCGGCGGCACGTCGCTGCGCGATGGCGCGGACATACGCGACGCTCGGAGTGCCGGCCTCAAAAGGGACGCGCTCGGCCCTCGCGCCGACGCGCACCGGACGGCCACCCGACCCCGACGCCGCGCGGCGGGGCGCCTTCAGCCGCGAGAATCGGCGTGCCACATTTAAGTTCCTGCCGCGGGGAGTGCGTGTCATGCAACGGACGCGACGGACGCTTCTGGGCGTCGGCGCCGCCCTCGTCGGGACCGCCGGGTGTCTCGGCGTCGAGGGCGTCGAGTACCCCGCCGCCCCCGAGGAGGCCGGGTCGCCGGGAGACGGCGCCGCCCCCGGTGACGGCTCGTCCGGGGACGACGCCCCTCCCGACGACTCGGCGGACGCGGACGGCGACCCGCCGCCGACGAATCCCGAGCTGGCGGACGCGACCCGCGCGGTGGTCGACGACGCGGTGTGGTTCGCGACCGAGTACCCCGACGCGGTCGCGACCTACCGCGACGCGATAACCGACGCGGTCTCGACGGTCCGGTCGGTCCGCGCGACCGTCGACGAGGAGGCGACGATCACGGCCGAACAGGTCGATACGGTCGCGGAAGCCGCCGAAACCGCCGCCGCCCGCGCGGCCGACGCCCTCGAACCGCACTTCTCGCCCGGCCCGCGGATCCGCGCTCAGACGGAGTACCACGTCGACGTTCTGCGGGTCTTCGCGCCGCGAAACGACGTCGACCGCGCGCTCGAGGAACTCGACCGCATGCGGACCGACCTCGCGAGCGTCGGCACCGCCACCTACGTCGACGAGGAGTTCTCTCGGAACCCGATCCACAACCGGCTGTTCCGCCGCCTGCTGGCGCCGCTGCCGCCGGACGACCCCGAACGTGGGCGCGTCACGACCGGCACGCTCGTCGAGCTCGCCGTCGCGAGCCGGAACTTCTCGACGTTCGCACACCGGCCGTACGACCGCGACGAGGTCGACCGCGACCGGATCCCGCAGATCTACGGCGAGGCGTTTGCCCCCGATCGTCGGCGCGAACTGCGCGCACGGCTCGGCCCGATCCCGCAGCCCGCGGACCGGATCGAAGAGCTGTTCGTCGCGTTCGCGAGGCGCCCGCCGCTGGGGAACCGCCGTCGGGACGCGTTCGAGGGCTGGGCCCGCGAACTCGACGGCGTCCCGGTCCACGTCCAGCGGTATCCGGACCCGGAGACCGCCGAGGCGCGGCTCTCGACGGCCCTCGAGGCCGGTTCGACGGAGGGACGGGCGCCGATCGACCCCGAGGCGACCCTCGCCGGTTCGGACTTCGGCGGGAACGCCTCGGACGGCGGGAACGCCTCCGACGCGAACGCCGATACCGACGACGGCCCGACCGCCTGGCACCGCTTCTACCACCGCGAGGCGGAGGGCGAGCGGTACGGCTTCGACGAGCACGCCGGCGTCCAGTACGGCTACGTCGTCCGGGCGGGCGAGTTCCTGCTCGCGGCCGGCTTCTCCGGCGACGCGTGGGAGGAGCGGACCGGCTGGCACGGCAGACTGCGGTACGGATGGGTGACCGGCGCATGAACGCGAACGAGATCGGGCTCGTGGCGGCCGCGTTCGCGCTCGTCGGCGCCGGCGTCGGCATCGTCGGCGCGGCCGCGACGGGCTGGGCGGAGGCGGCGTTGGCGACCGCGGCGACCGGCGAGACCGCCCGGTTCGGCCCGGTGTTCGTCGCCCAGTCGTACCTCGCCGTGACCGCGACCGTCCTCGTCGCCGCGGTCCCGCTGGCCGGCGTCCTCGGCGTCCTCGTCGGGTCGCGGGCCCGCGGCGTCGTCGCCGCGGCGGCGACCTGCGGACTGGGGACCGGCCTCGGCGCGCTGACGTACGGGCTGATCGCGGTCACGGTGATCGTCGTCACGCAGGGCGACGCCGCCGCGCAGGCGCACGGCCTCGCCGACGCGTTCCTGCCGACGCTCGCCACGGCGTTCGTCTCCGGGGCCGTCGGCGCCTCGACCGGTGTCCTCGGGGCGGTGATGCGATGACCGCCGACCGAGACGAGCGGGACTCCGGCGACGGCGAGCGACCCGGCAGACGGACCCGACGCGCGTCGCGGCGCGGCGTCCTCGCAGTCGGCGCCGCCGGGCTGCTGGCCGGCTGCCTCGTGACCTCGGAGTCGGAGGGCGGGCCGGGTCCCCGGCAGACGGACGGCAACGGCTCCGATACCGGGAGCGACGGGTCCGACGGTGGCGGTCAGGGATCCGGCGACGACGACGGAAGCGGCGCCGGGGGCGACGCGGGCGGCGACGGCGGCGCCGGGAGCGACGGGGATTCCGGCGGTAGCGGCGACGAATCGACGCCGGAGACTGTCGCGCCGGACGGATCGGGACTGGTCGTCACCGACGCGACGGTCTTGGACGTGAGCGAAGGCGGGGGACAGACGACGGTTCGCGCTCGCCTCACCGTCGAGAACGCCGGACGGTTCGAGTACGGCGTCGTCGAGTTCCGGGTCGACGCGTACGCGACGCCGGCCGGGACCGACGAGCGCGAGCCGGTCGGGTTCGAGTACGACACCGAGCGGTTCACCGGCGAGAACCGGTTCGACGGCTCGCGCCCGCGGCAGTTCACGGTCGAGATCGTGTTCTCCGACGATCGGACCAGCGTGCGGCCCGACCCGGACTGGTACGCGGTCGACGCGGCGGTCAGGCGCGCGGAGCCGATCTGAGGCGGCGCGAGGGTAGCAATCGGGGTGGGGTCCCGGCAGAGAGACTCGCCGTTATCGCTACCTCTTTGTCCGCGCTCGCGAGCCGTGAACCCATGGAGGGACGGGCGGCGGCGCTCGGCGCCGGAACCGTGTTGAACGCGCTCGCGACCGGCACGGGCGCGGCGTTCGGCATCGACGTCGAGACGCGCGCGACGGTCGAGCTCGACCCCGCGGCCGACGGCGTCGACGGGGAGATAGCCGAGGACGCCGGCGCCGACACCGACCTGATCGAGCGCTGCGTCGCGCTCGCGACCGAGCGATGGGGCGACGGCGAGGGGGGCCGCGTCCGGACCGACAGCGACGTGCCCCTGGCCGCGGGGCTGAAAAGCTCCAGCGCGGCCGCCAACGCGACCGTCCTCGCGACCTGTAACGCGCTCGGGCTCGCGATCGGGGACGACCCGGAGGACCCCGCCGTCGACGTCACCCGCCTGGCGGCCTGCCGGCTCGGCGTCCGAGCCGCCCGCGAGGCCGGCGTCACCGTCACGGGCGCGTTCGACGACGCGACCGCCTCGATGCTCGGCGGCGTCACCGTCACCGACAACGACGCCGACGAACTCCGGACGCGAGAGGCCGTCGACTGGGACGTCCTCGTCTGGACTCCGCCAGAGCGGGCGTACAGCGCCGACGCCGACGTGGCGCGCTGCGAGGCCGTGGCGCCGATGGCCGATCTCGTCGCCGACCTCGCGCTCGACGGCCGGTACGGCGAGGCGATGACCGTGAACGGGCTGGCGTTCTCGGCCGCGCTCGGGTTCGACGCCGACCCCGCCGTCGAGGCGATGCCGCACGCGACCGCGGTGTCGCTCTCCGGCACCGGCCCGAGCGTCGTCGCCGTCGCGGACTCCGCCGACCCCGAGACCGACCTCGGCGCGGTCGCCGACGCCTGGGGCGATCGTCCCGGAACGCTGCGACGAACGACGACCAGAAACGACGGCGCGGCCGTCGAGTGAGCCCCCGTGACCACCACCCACTGACCCACTACCTACCAATGAGTGACACACCCAACACCGAGGACCGAAGCCTCGACGAACTGCGACGCGAGATCGAGGACATCGACCGCGAGATCGTCGAACTGATCGCCCGCCGAACCTACGTCGCTGACACCGTGGCGGCGGTGAAAGAGGAGCGCGACCTCCCGACGACCGACGAGGGCCAAGAGGAGCGCGTGATGGAGCGCGCCGGCGAGAACGCCGAGCGCTTCGACGTGGACGCCAACCTCGTGAAGGCCATCTTCCGGCTGCTGATCGAACTGAACAAGGTCGAACAGCGGGAGAGTCGCTAGAGTTCCCTCAGACCGAGGCTGTATTCGAGTGCCTCGTCGACTTCCTCCATACGGGACGCCGGCACTGAGCCGAGGCTGGTATTAATACGATGCTCGATGGACACCGTGCGAATCTGACTACAGAGAGCAACCGAGTCCTCTCGGAGCGGAGACTCGGCAGCCGAGACGAGTACCTCGAACGGGTACAGTTCGTCTCCTCGCGAGGTCGTAAACGGGACGACGATGGTCGTCGGCGCGTTCTCGTTCCCAACGTTGTTTTGCACGACTAGACACGGTCGTGTTCCTCGTTGCTCGGACCCCTCTGTCGGGTCAAGCTCGACGATGACGATGTCTCCGCGGCGAACGTCCATCGATTACCACTCGGGAACATCACCGAGGTACTCGTCGGCCTCGCGAGACACACCGTCCATCTCCTCCGCGAGGGCTTCGGATTCTGCTGCGCGTCGTCGGTACCCCTCAGCGAGCTCCTCACGAGACAGCGGTTTTTCGATGGTGATTTTCCCGTCCTCTTCGTGAACCAGTACCTCGTCCCCGCCGCGGATACCCAGTTTCTCTCTCAGTTCTTTCGGGAGGGTGACTTGCCCTCGTTCACCGACCTTACGTTCCTCGCTCTTGCTCATGAGCATTCATATCCTATTCATATCTAAATTCTTTTCGTTCGGAGAAGAGCTGAGAGGGAAGGGACCACGGGCGACATGCGCAACTTTCGGTCAGGGTGCGATATACTGGATTTCAGCTACCTGAACAAGGTCGAACAGCGGGAGAGTCGGTAAGCGCGTCGTCGCCGCGTCGTACCGCTCCCGAGGTCAGTCGTCGCCCGCGGGCCAGAGCCGACGCTCGGGCGCGAGCAGGGAGACGACCATCACCGCCGAGAGCCCGAGGAGACAGCCCGCCGCGACGGCGAACGCGACGAGTTCGATCATCGTGTCTAGTTGACGAACCGACAGGTATCAATCCCTCGGTTCGGCCGATTCCGCGTCAGAGGGTCCGGGAAATCCGAGGTCAATCGCCGTCCCGGATCAGCATCACTTTCACGCGGCGGACGGCGTCGAAGTCGCGGAGCCGGTACGTCAGTTCGCGGACCCGCGCGGCGTCGCCGCGACAGAACAGCGATTCGAGACACCACTCGCCCTGATGGGTGTGGCTCGTGTTGAGGATCACGTCCTGATACTCGTGTTGGACGCCGTGGAGCTCCCGGATCACGTCGTGATGGCGGTAGTCGAAGCCGACGAGCGCGACCACCTCGCCGGCCGTCTCCTCGAGCCGGGAGTGCGACTCGACGAACTCTAACATCGCCTCTCGCACCGCCCGCGACCGATTCTCTATGCCCTCGTCTCGCCATACCCGATCGAACTCCGCCACCACCTCGTCGGGGATGTTGAAACTCGTTCTCACGGTCTCGTGGTGAACGCCGCGGGCACAAGAACCTCGTTATGACGATACCCCCGGTCCGGTAGTAACAACTGCTAAACGCGGTCGTTTTCGAGTGTCACGCGAACGATGCTCCCAAGCGAACTGCTCGGCCCGCTCGCGGGTGCGGTCCTCCTCGGCGCGGTCCACGGGATCGAACCGGGCCACGGCTGGCCGGTCGCCGCCTCGTACGCGCTCGATCAAACCAACAAGTGGGTGTACGGGTTCGCGGCGAGTTTCCTCATCGGATTCGGCCACCTCGTCAGCAGCATCGCGATGGTTGCGGTCTTCTTCTACGCGAAGAACTACTTCGATCTCACGCAGGTCAACGAGCCGATCGCGGTGTTCGGCGCCGTCCAGATCGGTGGTCCGGTCAGCCTCGTGGCCGGCGTGCTGCTGATCGCTCTCGGGGTCCGCGAGTACCTCCACGGCCACTCTCACGGGACCGACGACGAGGGGCACGATCACGAGCATAGCCGTGATTCGACCGACCATCACGATCATGACCCGAGCGACCGTCACGACCACCACGATCACGGCCCGAGCGACCATCACGACCACAGCCATGATCCTGCCGGGCCTCACGACCGGGGTCACGATCACTCGCACGACCACGGCGACGAAAGCGGCGGGCTCTACGCCCGCCTGAAGGGGTTTGTGCCGTTCGCCGGCGGTCACTCCCACTCGCACGGCGGTCTCGAGGAGGGGACCGACCGGGGGCTCCTCGGCATCGCGTGGTTCGCGTTCGTCCTCGGGTTCGCCCACGAGGAGGAGTTCGAGATCATCGCGCTCTGTGCCGGGTCGAACTACTGTCTCGAACTGATGAGCGCCTACGCGCTCACCGTCATCGCGGGTATCGTCGGACTGACGTTGCTCCTGATCGCGGGATACCACCGCTCGCAGGAGCGCGTCGAACAGTACGCCCCGTACCTGCCGGCGTTCTCCGCGGCGGTCCTCGTCGTCATGGGCGTCGGATTCATCTTCGGGCTGTTCTGAGCCCCCCGCCGTCCGCGGTCCCCGGCAGCCGTGCGACGGAACCCGTCTCGGTCGGCCGATCGCTTTTGGTCCGCCCCGTCGAACACCGGCCATGACACGCGTCTGCGAACTCGTCGCCTACCCGCTGAAGTCCTGTGACGGCGTCGCCGTCGACCGCGCCGCGATCGGCCCGGAGGGCGCGCTCCGGGGCGACCGCTCGTACGCGCTCGTCGAGGCCGGCGTCGATCCGGGGGAAGCCTCCGTCGGCGGTGGCGGCGGCTACGTCAACGGAAAAAGCGAGCCGGCGATCCACGGGCTCCGCGCCGAGTACGACCTCGCGGGTCCGACGGACGCCACCCCGACGGCCGTGGCGCTCTCGCGACCGGAGACCGAGCGCGCGCCGGCGGCCGAGCGCACCTTCGCACTGCCGGACGAGGGCGACGACTTGGCCGACTGGGTCGGCGAGTACCTCGGCTACGCGGTCGACCTCGTTCGCGACCCGGCGGGCGGCTTCCACGACGACCGCGCCGCCCACGGCCCCACGGTCGTCTCGCAGGCGACGCTGGAGACCGTCGCGTCGTGGTTCGACGAGATCGCGGACGCGACGGAGATGCGTCGCCGGTTGCGTCCGAACGTCGTGGTAGACGGCTGTCCCGCCTTCTTCGAGGACCGACTGTTCGCGGACTACGGGGAGGGCGTCCGCGTCGCGGTCGGCGGGACGGAACTGATCGGCGTCAACCCCTGTCAGCGCTGCGTCGTCCCTTCTCGGGACCCGGACACGGGCGCCGAAACAGCGGGGTTCCGCGAGAGATTCGTCCGGAAGCGCCGCGAGACGCTGCCGGAGTGGACCGAGAGCGACCGCTTCGACCACGACTTCCGGCTGATGGTCAACACCGTCGTCGAGGAGGCGTCGTGGGGCGACACGCTCGCCGTGGGCGACGAGGTCGCCGTCGAGGGCGTCGTCGCCGTCGACGAGAGCGGAACGCCCGTCGCGGACGCCGAGTCCGCGGCTGAGTGATCGACCGACGCCGTCGAAGCAATCGGCGGGAAGGGGACCACGCGGAGCCGCGTCAGCGGCCGCCGTCGGTCATCGCGACCGGTTCGTCCGCGTCGGTGTCGGCCGCGTCCGCCGCGGACTCGCCGCCCGTCGCGGGGTCGACGGCGGTGTCCGTGACCCCGAACTGCGTCCAGAGGGTGGCGACGACGACCGCGTACGCGACGAGGTCGTAGTGGACCGCGCCCTCCAGACCGGTGAACGCGGTCAGCGTGCTGTACCCGTAGAGGGCGACGACGCTCCCGACGAACGCGGTCTCGCCGGTGAACCGCCCGGCGCGCACGGCGGCGGTCGCGCGGCGGATCGCGGGACCGCAGGCGACGAGGAACGCGACCCCGGAGAGCGCGCCGAGGTTTATGAAGAAGTGCGTCGTCATCTGTGAGTCGAGGATCGACTGGAGGTACTGGACCGTCACGGGGTCGTAGAACAGCCACTCGACGCGCGTCGGGTACAGCACCGCGACGTACGGCGTCGCGACCATCAGGCCGAAGAGGACCGCGACCGCGACGCGGGCCGACGCGAACTGCGAGGCGCGGCGCGCCTCGAACGCCTCGTCGCCGGGCGCGACGACCAGCCCGCACTCCGCGAGCACCTCCCGGAGCGCCTCGCGCGACAGCGACGCGTCGTGGTGGACGCCGACCGTTCCGTTGCGCCGCGTCGCCGAGGCGGCGCTGACGCCGTCGACGTCGCGCAGGACCGCCTCCAACAGTCCCTCGCGGCGGTCGGTGTCGATCTCCTCGACGGAGAACGTGTCGTGGTCGTGGTCCTCCGGCACGCGAGCGACCCGCGGTCTCGGCCCGGAGGTGTCGCTTGCGGTCGTCCCGCCTCCGGGCGACCCCGTCTCGTCCGACGGATCGGGCGCGTCGATTCCCCGGTCGCGGACCACGGCGTCGAGCGGCGTCTCGCCGCCGCGGTGGTCACGGTCTGCCATGAGACACACCTACGGTTACAGGAGCATGAAGTTTCCCCCGCGCGGTGCGGCCCGCGGCGGGCCTCGGAACGCGCAGTGCGGCCCGCGGCGGCGAGGGAGCGCCGGCCGCTACGCGTTGACCGATTCGAGGTGCGAGCTCACGATCATCTGGCCCTTCCGAGTCAGCGTCGTCCCGGCCTCCCCGTCGGCGACGAGGCCCGCCTCGCGCAGCGAGTCGAGGACCATCGACGTCTGGGTGACGTCGCCGGTGACCACGTCGGCGATGGTCGCCTCGCCGCCGGCGGAGTAGATGGAGACGAGGATCTCCAACTGCTCTTCGGTCGGGTCGAACGACTCCAGATCCTCCATCGCCTCGTCGTACTCGATCTTGATGTACCGACCGAGAATGTTGAGCGCCCGCTCGTTCGGGACCGTCGTGATCGACGTCACCGTCTGCCCGTCGGCGACGTGTCGGAAGACGAGCGCCGGCCGTTTCTTCCCGCCCAGCGTGCGGTCGGTGCGCTCGTAGTCGATCACGGCCGAGAGGTCGACCGCGAACGGCTCGGGGCAGTCCCCGAACCGTATCTCTCCCGGCGACACCGACACCGAGGCGCGGTGGTCGGTGGCGTCCGTGACGCGGCCGCCGACCTTCGCCGGGTGTCGGACCGTGACGGTCACGTTCCGCAACAGCGTTTTGAACAGCAGCCTGACGAACCGGTCCATGTCCTCCGACTCGCCCTCCACGAGCGCCGAGCGCCGCGAGCCGTCGCTCTCGTAGGCGATCGTGACGCTCTCGTTGAAAAACGAGCGCAGGTCGCCGGGGACGCTTCCGACGACCACGTCGAACACCCGCGAGAGCGGGATCGTCTCCTTCCCGTCGTCCGTCGCGAGGACCAGCCGTCGCTGGCTCAACAGGACGCGGCCCGTCACCGGCTCGTCGGTCTCCTGACTCGTCGCGTGGACGCGGCCCACGAAGTCGGCGACGACGGACTCTCCCATCGATAGTTCCTGTGCGCCGTACGCTATTTATTGTTACTCACCTCGTATCAGTCGTGATAACGAACTGTCACTAGTGCGGTTCCCGGCGGAGAGAAACGGCAACTCCGCCCGTTCGAGACGTCTCCGCAATCCGTCGAAAACGCCGAGACGAATCGAACGTGTTCGGCTCTCCGGTGCGTCTCTCGGGGGCGGGGGATAAGGAACAGCAAAGCCTAATGAGGTGGGCATCAAACTGACTGGTGATGCCCACAGTAGAATACCTCAACTACGAAGTGCTCGACGACCACGGCTGGTCGATGGACGACGACGACCTCTTCGAACAGGCCGCCGACGCCGGCCTCGACGACGAGGATTACGGAACCCTGGAAGTCAATCAGGGCGAATACATCCTCGAGTCCGCCGAGGCGCAGGGCTACGACTGGCCCTTCTCGTGTCGCGCCGGTGCGTGTGCGAACTGCGCGTCCATCGTCAAGAAGGGCGACATCGACATGGACATGCAGCAGATCCTCTCCGACGAGGAGGTCGAGGAGAAGAACGTCCGCCTTACCTGTATCGGTAGCCCGGCCACCGACGAGGTCAAGATCGTCTACAACGCGAAACACCTCGACTACCTGCAGAACCGCGTCATCTAAACAACGGCGTATAACGCTCGTTAAACAGACGCGGCCCCTTCCAGGGGTAGCGATAGTTTAGACCAGCCGTTTCCGGCCTGAAATCGATCTCTACTGGCCGTTTTCTCTTGTAGCACGAACTGTGTTCAGAACAGACCCGCGTTTTCCACTTTCGTTATGACAATGTGAGTACAAAATAGTCGTACTGATAGCACGCGGGTCGTACTGTCAGTAGGTGTGGGGCTCCCACCCTTTCTCTCGCACTCGTACCGATGTTTCTGCTCAGCCACACTCCACCGACAACGCAGCGTTCGTGTTCTCGCTTGCCCTTCACCTTCGATCACTGCTGTACACGAACGGAAGCGATTCTCGGGAACAGCTATTCGGACAGGGTCTCAACGACATCGTCAACTGTGAACAGACCGAGATCGTCCCGATCCTCGGCCGCTTCCTCCACTGAGGATGCGAACCCGCTTCGGCTAAACAGTACGTACTCGTAGTTCACGTCGCTGTCAGCCGGCGACCACTCGATTTCGGGTGCCTCCCGTTCGAGCTGGGCGAGAACGTCGTACCCCGTCGGTTGTTGCTGGAACTTCGCTTCCCCGACCAGTAGCGTGTCGCCGTTCGTCGGGGCCACGATATCGATTTCACGGCCGTCGGTGTCCCACCACCGACCTGGGGATTCCGTGAACGTGTACGCGTCCCCGTACTCGTAGAGAACTGCCCGCTGGCAGAGTCGTTCGAACGACGAACTGACGAAGTCCGGAAGATGCGGTTCGACCAGTTCGTCGTACGCGTCCGCTCCGAACACTTCGTACCGAGACGAACGGCCGTGTACGAAGCGGAACCAGAACGCGAACAGTTGGTCCCTGATTCGATACCGGCTGTTCCGACTCCGGGACGGGTCAACGGTTACTGGGTACTCCTGCTCGATTATCTGGAGTTCCCGCAGCCGGGAGAGGTAGTAACTCGCGCTGTTGGCGTTGATGCCCGCCGCCTGGATAATCCCGTTTCGCTTGTGGTTCCCCTCCGCCATCGCTTTCAGGACGGCGAAATACCGGTCAACCTCGTCCAGTTCCCGATACAGGACGTCCTCGGGCTCCTCGTGGAGGCCGCCATCCCGGAGCAGCAAGGTCTCCGTGATGTTCTCTTGGAGTGACTGCGTATCGTCCACTGCTCGGAGGTACTCCGGTGTCCCCCCGAACACACCGTATGCGATCACCTGTTCGGCTGGCGCGTAGTTCGGGAAGAACTCCATCGCGGCCGCGAACGGGAGCGGACCGATTTCGAGTTTCCCGTTCGGCCGTTTCGATATCCGCCCGTACAGCGGTGAACTCCCGTCGAGTGCGATCTTGTGTATCATCCCGATCGCCGAGCCAGTCAACACGAAGGTCGCAGCTGTATCAGCGACTTCGTGGTCCCAGATTCGCTGGATGAGGGAGGGGAGCGCTTCGTTTTCGTCAACGAGGTACGGGAACTCGTCGAGGATGACGACCGTGTCCTGCTCAGCGAGGTACGTAAGAACGTTCTCCCAGTCCTTCCGAATCCGACTCACTCCCGGGAACACCGTTGTGGCATCAGCGATGAAGGAGTCAAGTTGTTGCTCCGTCGTCCCGTGTGCAGCCTGATGGTACACCGCGTCTTCACGGTCTTCGATGGATTTGACGACGAGCGCCGTCTTCCCCATCCGCCGACGTCCGTAGACGACGCTCAACTCCGCGGACCCACTCTCGTATAACTCGTGGAGTCTGTCGAGTTCCTGTTCTCGGTTGACGAACGCGGGCATACCTCCACCTTCGACTCACCAGCACATAAAACGTACAGATAGCGTAGTCTAAACTATCGTAGTTCAAACCACGGTAGTTGAGGCAACAGTAAAGAGAACCGCGTCATCTGAACGGCACTCTCTCACCGCGGTTAACGACCGCTCTCACCCGGGACCGCAGTCGCCGCGTCCCCGCATTCTCTCGTTTTCGTTCCGGATTAGTCCCGGCGTTCTCCGCCCTCGTCGCTCTCTCGGCGACGGCCGCGTCGCTCACTTCCCGAACTCGTTCGGGCGAATTTCGCGGCCGTGAGAACGCGCGAAACCCCGTTCGGGGGACCGTCCGTACGGGGGGTATGGTCGAGAAGACGAGTCGAAGCGAGGACGCGAACGGGCCGCGGTCGGCCGACGGTCGCCGGTTCGAGGTGTTCGTCCGCGAGGCGGAGTCGGACCCGCTCCGCCACGTCGGCACGGTCGCCGCGCCGACGCCGGACGTCGCCCACGAAGAGGCGAGCAAGCTCTTCGCGTGGTACGCCCGCGACGTGTGGGTGTGCCCGGCCGCCGAGGTGTCCCGATACTCCGCGGCGTCGCTCGCTGACCAGGAGGACGGGGCGGACGCGGACGCCGAGGACGCCGACGAGCCGCGCGTCTACGAGGAGACCGAGGGGACGCCGACGGTCTCCTGCGGCGGGAGGCCAGTCGACGACGACGGAGAGGGTGCCGGGGAGCCGCCCGCGGAGGGATCGCGATGATCTCCGTCAGCAAGCTGCTGTGCGGGCTCGACGCCGAGAGCGACGGACTCCGCTACGACGCGGCCGACGGCTCGAAGGAGCCGCAGATCACCGAGGAGAAACAGCGGCGGCCGGTCGTCGTCTGGAACGCCACGAAGCGGTGTAACCTCTACTGCGAGCACTGCTACGCCGGCGCCGACGCTGACGGCGCCCCGAACGAGCTCTCGACGGCGGAGGGGAAGGCGCTCGTCGACGACCTCGCCGAGTTCGGCGTCCCGGTCCTGTTGTTCTCCGGCGGCGAGCCCCTCGTCCGCGAGGACCTCGCGGAGCTGATCGCGTACGCCGACGAGAGCGGGATCCGCCCGGTGCTCTCGACGAACGGGACGCTCCTCACCCGCGACCGGGCCCGAGAGCTGAAGCAGGCGGGGCTCAAGTACGCCGGCGTCTCCGTCGACGGCCTCCCCGAGCGCAACGACCGCATCCGCGGCGAGGAGGGCGCGTTCGACGCCGCGGTCCGGGGGATCGAGGCCTGCCTCGACGTCGGGCTCAAGACGGGGCTCCGGTACACGATTACCGAGCACAACGTCGACGACCTCGCGGGCGTCGTCGACCTGCTCGTCGACGTCGGCGTCGACCGCTTCTGCTTTTACCACCTCGACTACGGCGGCCGCGGCGCCGACATCTCGAACGTCGACCTCTCGCCCGAGGCGACCCGGCAAGCGGTGGCCGACCTCTGTGACCTCACCCGCGAGTACCACGAGCGGGGCGAGGAGATAGAGACGCTGCTCGTCGGCAACTACGCCGACGCCGGTCACCTCGTCGAGTACGCGGACCGCGAGATGGGGACCGACCGCGCCCGGCTCATCTACCGGTACCTCGAACGCAACGGCGGCGACCCCACCGGCGAGCGCGTCGCCGACGTCGACCCCGTCGGCAACGTCCACCTCACGCAGTTCTGGCAGGGGTACTCGCCCGGCAACGTCCGCGACCGCTCGTTCGGCGCGATCTGGACCGACGAGTCGAACCCGCTCCTCGCCGGGCTCCGCGAGCGGGAGGAGCGCCTCTCCGGCCGCTGCGCCGACTGCGCGTATCAATCGATCTGCCGGGGCGGCTCGCGGCTCCGCGCGCTCTCGGCGCACGGCGACCCGTTCGCGCCCGACCCGAAGTGCTACCTCACGGCGGCGGAGCGCGCCGGCGAGGAGGCGCTTTCGCGGATCGACGCGGGGGACCGGTCCGCGCCCGCCGACGACTGAATCGCTTTCGGGCCCGGTCCTTATTCCCCGTTTCCGTCGGTGTCCGGTCCACCTCCCGTCCCGTACTTCGCGGAGAAGCGCTCCGCGGGCACCTCCCCGCGGGCGACGCCGATCGCGTCGCGCACGAGCTCGACGGTGGCGTCGTCTCGCACCGGCTCGACGGCCGGCGGGTCGTCGTCGCTCATGACCGGACGGAGGAGGTCGCGCCCCCTCGGCGTCCCGCTTTACCGGTCCACCGCTTCAAAGGCTCTCACCGCTCGGCGCCGTCAAAGACGTCCGTCACCAGCTTCGCCTGCGCGGTGCGGAGCCGCTGTGAGAGCGCGGACTTGCTGATACCGAGCTCGTCGGCGAGCTCGCTCAGGCGCACGTCGCGGTCGTCGTCGAAGTAGCCGCGGACGACCGCGAGCTCGAGCCCGCGGCGCTGCTTCGGCGTCAGCGCGGAGAGGTCGAAGGTGACCTGCTCGGTCGCGTCCGGCCCCTCGACGACCGCGAGTCGGACGAGGCGAACCCGGTCGACGACCCCGCGAAGCTCTTCGACGAGCCGGCGGACCGCGCCCCGGTCGTCGACGTACGCGGTGACGAGGATCGTCCCGTCCTCGACGCGCCGGAAGTGCGGGACGCAGCCGAGGCCCCCGAACGCGTGACAGAGGCAGTCGGCGTCGACCTCGCCGGTTCCGCGGCGCACGTCGCCGTCCGGCGTCGTCACGTCGACGACGCACTCGTCGCCGACCGCGTTGACCGCGACCTCGGTGGCCTCGTCGGCCTCGGAGACGATCGGACAGCCGCGGTCGCCGGTCGGATCGACGTCGAGGTCGACCCGCAGGCGACGGTCCACCTCGGCGCCGGCGGCGTCGGACATGTCAGTCGCTACGGACGGCGTCGGTTTTACTTTTCGGCGGATTCCCGCGATCCGGCGCGGCGGTCCGGGTCGGTTTCGAAAAAGTGAGTGAGAGAACGCGACCGCGTCGTCGGATTAGTCCTCGGACTCGGGGGCGGCCTCCTCGGCCGCGGGCTCGTCGGCTGTACCGCCCGACTCGGCCTCCTCGCCCTCCTCGGAGCGTGCGGCGACGAGGGCGCCGCTGGCGACGCTGTACATCGGCTCGTCGGCCGAGCGCACGCCGCTGATCGAGAACGGAATGTTCGCGTCCGCGAGGTGGTCGGCGAACAGGTCCTCGAAGCCGTTCGGGCTGGAGGTGCCGCCGGTGACGACGACGGGCACGTCGAGCCCCTCCTCGACGTCCTCCTCGTCCACCTCGCGGGTGATGTTCTCGATGACGTAGTCGAGCAGGTTCTCGTAGTAGATGGCGAGCGCGCCCTCGACGCCGCCCACGTCGGTGCGGAAGTCGAGTTCGAAGTCGTCCTCCTTGATGCTCGTCACCTTGTCGACGGGCGTGCCGGTCGCCTGCGAGGTCTGCTCGTCGATCCAGTCGCCCCCGCGGGCGATGGAGAACTTCATGACGGGGACCGCGTAGTAGGCGAGACAGACGTTCGTCATCCCCGCGCCGAAGGAGATCCCGAGGCCGGTGAAGTTGTTGTCGGCCAGCTCCGAGTAGATGACCGCCATCCCCTCGTTGATCGGCTCGGGATCGTACCCCATGTCCCCGAGCATCGATTCGAGCGTCTTTTCGTGGTACAGGGTCGTGAGCCCGGAGTCGATCGGGTCCGCGGGACTGGAGTAGAACAGCCGCTCGTTCGGCTTCGAGGGCTCGCCGACCACCTGCTCGGTAATGAGCTTGATCATCGGAATCGCGGACGCCTCCTCGCTGGAGAGGATGCCGTGCTGCATCGGCCGGCGGGTCTCCTTGTTGAAGATGTTCGCGAAGTTCAGGGCGTCGTCGCCGACGACGTACACCTTGTCGTCCTTTCGGATGTGGAGGACCTCGCTGCGCGAGAGCATCTGCTCGGCCATGTCGCTGTACTCGATCTCGACGAACGAGTTCCGCTGCTGTACGAACACCGTCTCCGCGCCCTCCTGCCGCCCGGAGAGGATGTTCATCGTCCCGACGTCTAGGCCTTTAGCCATGAACCAGTGTTTCATTTCGCAGGTGATAAACGTTCGTGGCAGGCCGGGCGCGGCCGCCTGCGTGGCCGGGGAGGTGTTCGGGACGCGGCGATCGCGGCGAGGCGCTCCCGGGCCGACCGATCCCGCACCGTTTATTTCTCGGCGGCGGAAGTACGGGGACGACGTGCGAGACACGCTCCGCGGTATCGTCGACCTCGCTCGCCTCGGCAACTGCGTCGCCGCCGGGGCCCTCACGGCGACCGGCGCGTTCGTCGCGGGCGCGAGCGGCGCCGCCGTCCCGACCGCGCTCGCGGCCGCGACGACCGTCTTCGCGGTCGCCGCGGGCAACGCGATCAACGACTACTTCGACCGTCAAGTCGACGCGGTCAACCGCCCGGACCGCCCCATCCCCCGCGGCGCGGTGTCGCCCCGGGGCGCGCTCGCGACCGCCGCCGTCTGGTTCGCGGTCGCGGTCGCGGTCGCGGTCCGCCTCCCGCCGTTAGCGATCGGCATCGCCGCGGTGAACCTCGTCGCGCTCGTCACCTACACGAGCCTCTTCAAAGGGACGCCCGGGCTCGGCAACGCCCTGGTCGCCTACCTCGTCGGCTCGACGTTCCTGTTCGGCGGCGCCGCCGTCGGAAACCCCCGCGCCGTCCTCGTCCTCGCCGCGCTCGCCGGGCTCTCGACGTTCACCCGCGAGGTGATCAAAGACGTCGAGGACGTGGCCGGCGACCGAGAGGAGGGCCTCGCGACCCTCCCGATCGCGGTCGGCGAACGCCGCGCGCTGCGGATCGGTGCGGCCGCGCTGGTCGTCGCCGTGGCCGTCAGCCCGCTGCCGTACTTCTCCGGAACGCTCGGCGCGGCGTACCTCGCGGTCGTCGTCGTCGCCGACGCGGTGATGCTGTACGCGACCTACGAGAGCGTCGCCGACCCCGGCGCCGCACAGCGCCGCTTCAAGTACGGCACGTTCCTCGCGGCGGCGGCGTTCGTCGTCGGCCGCGTCGCGGTGGTCGTGTGAGCCGAGCTGCGCGGCCGCTCGCGGACGAAGACCAACACGAAAACCGGTCGCGGTGCGAAACGATGCTCGACGGCGGACGGTCAGGTGACGGTCACGCGACGTTGAAACCCTTGTCGCGGAGGAAATCCTCCACGCGACCCGAGTGGTTCCCCTGGAGCTCGATGGCGCCGTCCTCGACGGTGCCCCCGCAGGCGAACTTGGACTTGAGATCCGACGAGAGGGAACTCATGTCCACGTCTTTCGGATCGAATCCTTCGATGACCGTTACCTCCTTACCGTACCTGCGCTCGTCGATGCGGATGCTGATCTGCTGGGACTCCTTCGCGACGTCTTCGCAGACGCAGAGTTCCTGGGGCAGTCCGCACGTCGAGCAGACTTCCGACATTACAGTCCGAATCTACAAGACGCCCGTATTAAATAGTGTCGGGTAACCCCCCGATCAGCGGACGAATCGCCCGATAAGCGGCACGCGTTCGAGCGCGAGCCGCCGCACCGCTCTGCGCGCCGCGTCGGCCTCGGCGCGGGTCACCGACCCGGCGTACGCGGCGTGCTCGTACGCCGTCGCGACGGTCTCGACGCGCTCGTCCGCGCCGAGCGTCCGGATCGCGTCGACGTAGTTCCGCGGCGTCTCCCCCGGCCGCCGCTCGCGGTAGCGCCCGGCGAGCAGTCGTTCGAGGTCCGCGAACGCCCGCTCGGCGTCCGCGATCGGACCGCGCCGCCGCCCCGGGAGCAGCGGTCCGACCCGTCGACTCGCTCGACCCGTGAGTCCGGTTCGGCGGGCGCCAGCGACGCCGAGCGCGGCAACGAGCAGCCAGTAGACGGCCGTCTTCGGGTCCGGTATCGATCCGAGCGCACCGTCGTCGTTCCCGCCAGCGGTCGACCCCGCGGTGGCGCTCGCGCCGGCCGGCGGCACCGTCCCCGTCTGCTCGCCGCCGAAGCGAGCGATATCGACGGGGCCGACCGCGCCGGTGCCGGTCGCGTTCCCCGCCGTCGAGTTGCTCGCCCCCGTGTCCCCGTCGGCCGAACCCGCGTCGGCCTCGGGCTCGTTCGGAGCGGGCTCCGGCGTCCGGTCGGGCGCGGAGGCCTCGGTGTCGACGTTCTCCGCGCCCTCGGCGCGCGCCTCCGCGAGCCGGGTCTCTCGGACCTCGTCGCGGGGGCCCGACGGGGTCGGATCGAACGCCACCCAGCCGTGGTCCGGCACGTAGATCGACACCCACGCGTGGGCGTTCTGTCCGCGCACGACGTACTCGTCCTCGCTAACCTGCTCGCCGGACGTGTAGCCCGTCTCGAACCGGGTCGGGATCCCCTGCGAGCGGAGCATCGCCGCCATCGTCGTCGCGAAGTACACGCAGTAGCCGGCGTCCATCTCGAACAGGAACGCGTCGGCCACGTCACCCTCGGGCCGCTCGACGGTCAGCGAGTACTCGTACTCCGATCGCAGGTACGACTCGATCGCGGCCGCCTGTTCGTACGGCGAGTCGGCGTTCGCCGCCGCGACGATCTCCTCCGTCCGCTCCCCGACCCGATCGGGGGTGCTCTCGGGCAGCTGGGTGTACCGCTCCTCGATCGCCGCCGGGTAGTCGGTGCTCGCGTTCCGGAGCGTCGCCGGACCGGCGTCGAGGACGCGGCTCGTCACCGTTACGCTCTCGCCCGGTTCGAGCGGCTCCGCGAGCCGGAGGCTGCCGCGCTCGTCGACCTCGACCGCTCCCGCGCCGTCGACCGAGACCGCCTTCCAGGGCGCCGGCAGCGCCGTCGACTCGGTCTCCGCGGTGATCGTCACGTCGACCGCCTCCGCCTCTCCCGGCGGGCCCGGCAGCGTGCCGTTCACCGCGGACCGCTCGCCGGTCCTGACCCAACCGTCGCCGGTGTAGGTGTCGTACGCCCCCGTGTGCCAGTTCCGCTCGACCGGGCTCTCGATCGTGTACCGAACCGTCGGGGAGAGCCGCGTCGTCCCGACGACGGCCAGCTCGTCGTCGCCGCTCAGGCTCGACTCCAGGGTCGGCGTCCCGCGGTCGAGCCCCAGCGGCTCCGCGGCGCCCGCCGGGATCACGGTGACGGTCGCGCTCGCGACGACCATCGCCGCGACCACCAGCGCGAACGTCCCGGCGTGGCCGCGGCGTCGGCTCGGCGTCGACAGCGTCGAGAGCCCGATCGCGAGCGCGATGCCGACGACCCCGGCGACCGCGGCGCCGGTCTCGGCGTCGCCGGTGAGCACGAGGAAGCCGAGGGTTCCGCCGGCGACCGCCGCGGCCGCGACGTGGCGCCCGCGCCCGACGAAATAGCCGACGAGGAACGTCGGCACCGGCGCCACCGCGAGCACCCAGACGTCCGCGAGCGCCAGCCGCAGCACGGACAGTCCGGTCGACAGCGCGAGGAGGTCCAAGGTGACGCTCCGGAGGGTGAACAGCGCTCGCTGGCTCTCGGGGATCGCGAGGAAGTACCCCGCGAGCCCCGCCGCGAACAGCAGTCCGGCCAGCCACAGCGCGGTCCGCTCGCCGACGGCCCGCGCCAGCGCGACCCCGCCGAGTCCCGCGACCGCGACGACGGCCGCGGTCCGCCCCGTCCCGCCGACGACGTTCGTCACCTGAAAGAACACGGCGAGGTACGCCGCGGCCACGACCGCGACGCCGATCACCGCCGGGTCGGCCGTCCGCCCGTCGCTTCGGTCCGACCCGCTCCCGGCCGATTCGCTCCCGGCCGACTCGCTCCGGGAGAGGCGCCCCCGAACGGCCGACTCGCGACTCACGGCGACGCCACCTCCCGGCGGTCGGTCGATCCGTCCGGTCGGCTCGACTGCGGGCCGTCGGTCGCGGTGCGCTCCTCGTCGGCCTCGCGGCGCAGGTCCGCGAACGAGACCGAGCGGTCCCCCGTTCGGAACCGGGCGCCGTCCGCCGCGGCGACGATCGTCACGTCGGCCTCGTCGTCGGTCACCGCCCCCGGACCGGTCCGGGCCGCGAGTTCGAGCACCTCGCGCCGGCCGCGTCCGCCCGGCGCCGCCGAGACGCGACCGCCGGGCAGTCGCACGTCGACGGGGACGCCGTCGTCGAGCAGCGCCAGCGCGAGGCTCGCGGTCGCCCGCGCGAGCTCGTCGGCAGCGGCCGCGTTCGCGGAGCGTCCGGGGGTCGAGTCGTCGCCGCGATCGACGGCGCCGAGCGAGCCGGCTCCGCGCCCGTCGTCGCGACCGCCGACCGGTCCGTCCCCGCCGCCGCGAACCTCCGTTCCGCCCGCGATCGTCACCCGGTTCCGGACGGTCTCGGCCGCGAACTCCTTGACGACGATCTCGTCGCGCTTGGCGGTCGTCGCCCAGTGGACGTCGCGGACCGCGTCGCCGCGGGTGTACTCGCGGAGGCGGTCGAACTCTTCGCGTTGGCGGCTCACGTCGACCGCGTCGGCCGCGTACAGCTCGCGGCGGAACCGCGTCGGGACCGGGTCGCGGGGCGGGTACACGGTCACCGCCGCGGTCTCGTCGACGACCAGCTCGCGCTCGAAGAGCCCGAACACGTCGGTGACGGTGAGCTCGACCGGGCCGAGCGTCCGCTCGCCGCGCTGGCGGTACGTGACGCGGTACGAGACCGGCTCCGTGCCCACAGACGCCCGGATCGGCGCCGCCGGGCCGTCGAGCCCCTCGTCGACACGGACGCGCACGTCGGCGAGAAACGACTGCGAGGCGGCCTCGTCGCCCCGCGCCGCCTCGGGTCCGAACGCCAAGCGGACCTCTCGCGTCTCTCCGGCGAACCCGTCGGCGGGCGTCACGTGGCGGACCGCGGGCACCTCGACGCGCGACACCTGGACGTAGCCGGCCGCGAGCGCGATGGCGACCGGGAGCACGACCGCGTCGAGCGCGCGCCCGCCGGCGTCGAGCGCGCTGGCGGCCGCGACGAGGCCG
>NZ_SGXU01000218.1:0-705 GCF_005435015.1 Halorubrum sp. SP9 | reverse complement strand
TGGCGCGAGGGCAACACGAAGACCGACGACTCGTGGAGCAGTGCCCGCTTCCGCTCTTCTGAGACGAAGCCAAGAAATGTTACGTGTTCCGAGATGCCTAACTCAGCTGCCTGTCGCGCTAACCGATTCCGTTCCGGTCCCGAGCCGGCAATCCCCAATTGAACCGACGGGTATTCCGCGGCGACGAGTGCCATCGCTCCCAGCAGTTGGTCAATGCCCTTTCGGTGAACGAGTCGCGAAACGACGACGAAGTCGAACGACTCCGCCTCCACCGCCGCAGGTGGCTCTAAGTACGTGTCGACGTCGAGCCCGTTCGGCACGACGTGTATCGGTATCGATGTTCCATACTCGCGTAGCGCCTCTCTCGTCTCTTCGCGCGGAACAATCACGGCCGCATACAGCCCAATACGCAAGAAGTTCTGGGCGAGCAGTTGAATAACACCGACTGGGAGCGGGTATTTTTCGATCGCGCTCCAGTCGTGATACTCGTGGACGAGCGCAACCACCGGCACAGAGAATAGTGGCCCGAGGAACGCGACGAGACTCGGATGCGGCGTGTGGTTGTCGATTATGACATCGATGTCGTCGCGGAAAAGCGTCGCGAGCAGTACCGGGAGCGACACGAATGGAAACAACGACCGGGCAAGGTAGAAATGTAGGGTTGGGGCACGCTGGAGGAAGTCTGGGACACATTTGACGGTCCGA
>NZ_SGXU01000217.1:0-707 GCF_005435015.1 Halorubrum sp. SP9 | reverse complement strand
ACATCGAGTACCTCGGCTTCGAGCCCGACCGCGGCGGCGCTGGGGACCGACCTCGGCGAGCGCGCCGTGCGCGACGGCCTCGCGAGAGCGACGTGGCCAGGGCGGTTCGAGGTGGTCGACACGGCGCCGCTGACCGTCCTCGACGGCGCGCACAACCCCGCCGCCGCCCGCACGCTCGCGGCGACCCTCGACGAGTACGACTACGACGACCTCCACCTCGTGTACGCCGCGATGCACGACAAGGACCACGCCGAGACCGCCGCGGCGCTGCCCGACGCGGCGACGGCGGTCACCTGCCGGCCCGCCATCGACCGCGCCGAGGACCCCGCGGTCCTCGCGGCCGCGCTCCGGTCGGCGGGCGTCGACAGCGTGACTGCGGGCGACGACGTGACCGACGCGCTCGCGACGGCGGTCGACCGCGCGGACGAGGGCGACTGCGTGCTGCTCGTCGGCTCGCTGTTCGCGGTCGCGGAGGCCCGGGCGGCCCGAACCCGAACCGTCCGCGAGCGCGCGGTTCGGGACGCCGAGGACGCGACGCACGCGCTCGACACGGCGGGCGTCCCGCTCGAGGGCGTCGCGGCCCACCGGGACGGCGTCGACCACCGCGTCCTCACGCTCCGGCTGCGCGGCGACCGCGCCGAGCGCGTCGCGAGCGAGGTCGGCGTCGACCAGGTCATCACGCTGTAGCTGGCTTGTACTGGGGGATT
>NZ_SGXU01000216.1:459-713 GCF_005435015.1 Halorubrum sp. SP9 | reverse complement strand
GATGGCCACGATGACGTAGGCGGCCACGGTCGGCATGCCGACCCCCATCAGGATGGCGACCCCCATCCCGAGCAGCACCGCGAACAGCAGCACGCCGCCCGAGATGTTGATGAGAAGCAGCGCGATCTTCGCCGGGATTCCGGTCGTGCTGAAGAGGTTCACGACGCCGCTGATGACGACGAGGATGATCGCGATGGGCGCCAGGATGATCGCGCCGCGCCGGATCCCGTGAACGGTGTTTTTCACCTGCGTGA
>NZ_SGXU01000216.1:0-443 GCF_005435015.1 Halorubrum sp. SP9 | reverse complement strand
GCTGACCGGGCTGACGCCCGAGCTGTCGACGACCCGCTGGAGCGGCGGCATGAGCGTCCCCGTGATCATCATCGCGACCACCGTGTACAGCGCGGAGGTCATCACGGTGTACTGCGCGATGCCGAGCAGGTAGATGAGGATCCCGAACGGGACGCCGAACCGGATGGCCTCGAACACCTTCTTCTCGGTCGAGAGCGTCTCGTCGAAGAACTCGGAGAACTCCATGTCCTGGCTGCTGGAGTCCGAGATGGCGAGGTAGTGGACCGCGATGGAGATGGAGACGACCAGGATGGCGGCCGGGACGAGGCCGGCGACGACGATGTCGAGGTACGGCACCCCGAGGTACGACGCCATCACGAACGCGGACGCCCCCATCACGGGGGGCAGCACCTGCCCGGAGGTGGACGCGACCGCCTCGATGCCCGCCGCGCGGTGGCCCTTCA
>NZ_SGXU01000215.1:446-714 GCF_005435015.1 Halorubrum sp. SP9 | reverse complement strand
GACCATCGCCTGCTCGGTCACGTTCACAACCCGCCCGTCGATCTGGTCGGTGTCCTCGACTTCGAAAAACGCCGAGCGGTGGAGCTGCTCCGTCACAGAGTCCACCAGCGCGAACCAGATGAAGACAGGCTCATCTACCTCGTTGGTGAAGTTGACGTACTCGTTGAAGTGACGACGGTTACAGCGAGCGAACCACTCGGGGCTGGTCTTGACCTTCAGTTCGATGTAGGCGATCAGTTCACCGTCATCGTAGACGCGGAGGTCAGGA
>NZ_SGXU01000215.1:0-395 GCF_005435015.1 Halorubrum sp. SP9 | reverse complement strand
GTCCTCGACGGTGAACCCGTGGGCTTGTAAGCGGGCGAGGAGGTGGCCCATCCCGATGTCGTGTGTTTCGTAACTCTCCGCGAGTGGTCTATCCCGAACTGCCATAACCTGTTCTTCAGTCAGCCCTGTTTCTTCTAACGTCACGACACCTCACCTCCGACGAAATACATTGAGACGCGGGGCATCTGACGCATTGCTGGTGTATTCGGTCGTGTCATTTAGTTGTAACCCCACCACGGTGAAACTGGTTTCACTTTCAGCATGGACACAGGTACTCGCACGCTACCCCTCTGTTCGTCTTGCCGCTATAAAAATCTACTGGCTATCAGAACGACGCAAGGCCAGTCTGCTCGTGGTTGTGACGGATTTCCGACCACGCACTCCCACCGAAGCGC
>NZ_SGXU01000214.1:0-714 GCF_005435015.1 Halorubrum sp. SP9 | reverse complement strand
TGGCGTTTCAGCCCTTCCCGCTGTTCGCGCCGCATCGTAAACAGCTCAATGAGCGAGTCCGCCTGCCACACCACGACCAACCCCATAAGCCCAATCGCGGTGGTGAGCTGGAAAAAGCCCGAAATCATCTCGGGGAGCCGTTCAGCCTCACAGACGGCGCTGTCTTGGGCGGCGACCGGATCGACAGCGACGACGGTGAGGATGAAACCGCTCAGGACTACGCGGCGACACGCCGCGCGAAGCGGCACACGAACGGACAGGGACGGAGGGACAATCGCGGACATTGGTTGATGGGTTATATTGCGTGTCGTGGTAGCACGGGACACGGGATCCGTGCGCACAATTCTTGATAAATTTTGTGCCGCTACAGTGCTGTGTAATCAGACAATCCTGCTCGACTGCGGCTTAACCAACAGATCCCGGAAACCTCTCCGGGATCGTTGGTTAATCACACTACAACCGGCAATCGCGGCGCGGTTCTCCTACACACATCTTCCAGTACCGCCGGCCGATGGTGGGCGCGCCCGTTCAATCCGGCCACGACTGCGGACCGTCACACCCGTTGGTCCTGCCGCAGTCAACCCCTGCTGAAACGCGTGTCACACCACTGTTTCCCTTCGAACGCGTTCTTCGATGAGTCCGTTCCAGTTGCCCCCACGAGACTGAAATTCGTCGCCACAGCGGTAGAGCCCCGTGTCTGTGCCACCTCAACAG
>NZ_SGXU01000213.1:0-714 GCF_005435015.1 Halorubrum sp. SP9 | reverse complement strand
TCGCGGTCGCCGCGGCGGGGATCATCCCGGGCGTCATCAGCGTCTCCGGGCTCGGACCGAACCTCACCTCGCTCCTCTTGGAGCTGTCCGGGGGGTCCATCGTCGTCATGCTGCTCGTCACCGCGGTCGCGAGCATCATCCTCGGGATGGGGATGCCGACGACCGTGACGTACATCATCCTGATCTCGATGCTCGCGACGCCGCTCGTCGAGTTCGGGATCCCGCTGCTCGCGGCGCACCTGTACATCCTCTACTTCGGCGTGATGGCCGACATCACGCCGCCGGTCGCGGTGGCCGCCTACGCCGCGAGCGGGGTGGCGAAGTCGGACCCGTTCGAGACCGGCGTGAAGGCGTTCTCGCTGTCGCTGAACAAGGCGATCGTTCCGTTCGCGTTCGTGCTCGCCCCCGGGGTCGTCCTCCTGCGCGAGAAGGCGAACGCCGACGAACTGCCGCTCCGCGAGCAGTACCGCGTCGTCAACTTCGCCGACCTCGCGGAGCTGTCGTACTCCGTGCCGGAGATCCTGATCCCCGTCGTCGGCGTCTTCCTCGGCGTCGTGGCGCTTGGCGCGACCGTCATCGGGACGCTGTACGCCGACGTCCCGAAGCCCGAGCGCGCCGTGTTCGCGCTCAGTTCGCTGCTGCTCATGGCGCCCCGGCTGCTCTCGGAGTCGGTCTTCGACGTCCTCGGCCTCGCGGGCGTCAGCGTCTCGGTGA
>NZ_SGXU01000212.1:0-719 GCF_005435015.1 Halorubrum sp. SP9 | reverse complement strand
CTCCATCCCGACTGCTGAAAGCGACACGAAGGCCCGCCGAAGGGCCTCATTGTGCTTCTCTGTCTCGGGATTCCACTCCTCATCAGCCTGTTCGAGGACATTCCGGATCCCTTGGTCGGTGACGGCCACTTCTGCTTCGGGATCCGAGATACGGACCATTCCCTCCGGTGCGACGTCGGACCGCGTCGGAGACTTCCGACCGCGTTGTTCGTCTTCGTCTTCCTCGTCGTCGGGGCGGGTGACACAGACCGACTCACGGTCAACAAGAATCCCATCAGGGAGATCCTCAAGTGCCGTTCCAGTTCGCTTCTCGAACCCACGGGCGACTTCCTCGACCGTGACGGTGTACCTGTCTGGCGGGTCACTATCCGGCCCGTGGACACAACTCGGGGACGGGTCGATGTCGTCGTAGTCGGGCGACCGAACCGCAAGCGCATCCTGACGGATCTGCTCGGCCCACACCGCTTCCAGGAATGAGCTCTGGATGCCCGCCTCGGAGCCGATGTTCATCAGGGCGTTCTCTGACCCGGACAGATCCTCTTCGAGCGGGTCAACACCGTACTCGGAGAGTTGCTCGGCGATCTCCTCGTGGGCTTCCTCTTTCGTCCGGACCGATGGGTAGTCCGCGAACGTATCGACGGCCATTGGGTCGGACTGGACGGGGCCGTCCTCCTCCATCGTCGTGATGGAGGTGACAGCGGTGTACCGCGGCAACGAGA
>NZ_SGXU01000211.1:0-723 GCF_005435015.1 Halorubrum sp. SP9 | reverse complement strand
AAGAACGAGCAGATGGAGCGACGAGAGGACTACCTCGTGGACATCTGAGCCAATAGTCACCTACACCTCGTGAAAATGAGTAGAGCGCCATCTCTTTACCATTTCTTCGGCGAAAACAATGTATGTCCGAGTCTGACGGAGAAGACAACCTCCCTACACGGCTCAAAATACCGGATTCTTTTACCGAGGAGTTTGTCGAAAAGAACGAAGGGAGCCTCAGAAGGTCCGAAAACGTTCAGATTCTAATAGCCTTAGGTGTTCTTGGACTTACGGGGACCTTAGTTGCACAGAATCTGATTTCCTTTCCTCTATTAGAGGGGGCTTCCGAGTCTGAGTTGGTTCGGTGGGGGTTCCGTTTCTTAGTCTATGCGACAATCGTATTTTTGGCCGCTAAACTCGTGACTTCGGCCTTCTACCCAAGCAGCAAAAATCGAGGTTTAGTAGCATTACACGAGTGGGTCGAACCGTTCATCTATGTTTTTTCGACCTCGGTTTTCGGGTTTCTTGTGGCTGTGATAGTATTGATACAGAACACTTTCCTCTCCCTCAGTAATTTGATAGTCCTTCCACTCGTGGTAATTCCGTCCCTCATAATGGCAGGGGCATACAGTAGAAAGAGAAGGGCTGCGTATGAGCGGTTGCGGGACGCAAAAGCAGACGAGGTCAAGTTCCGACTTCTTTGGAATTTGTTTATTGAGGAAGCGTGGGGTACTGGAATGGATG
>NZ_SGXU01000210.1:0-725 GCF_005435015.1 Halorubrum sp. SP9 | reverse complement strand
AGATACATTATACATAGAATTCCAAACGCGATCGTCGTGCGGACGGGGATACGCTCAGAATAATCGAGACCATTTAACACCGGAATTCCGCTGAGATATAGCCAGATTACGCCGGTCACTATTAGCGCGGCCCCGCCGCTGTATGTGTGTCCAAAGATCAAGTACACCATCACTAGGAACAGAGGAGGAAGATATCGCTTCGAATCGCCGAGACCACACTCGATTTTGAATACGGAGAGAACGATCAACGGAATCAATGGATAAAAGAAATTCAACTTCGTCGGACGAGTGCCTTTTGCGATAGAATACGACATCAGTACGAAGATCAGCGCCGCGAGCAAGGCAGTCCGTCGGGATAGACCCGGAATCGCACGGTCAGCGTACGCGAGGATAAGAACCGTCCCAGCGATCGCCGCTGTTGCACCAAATCGATAGCTGATATCCACATTTAATCCGGTGACCTGAGCGAATTCCGCGACGAATACCATATGTCCCGGTGTGTGACTATACGTTCCAACCTGTTCGAGGCCCCCGGATACAACGATCGATTTCGCGGTCGGAATAAACGCGAAGGTGTCCGGAGAGTACATTCCTGCCGGAAAGGCTAGTTGCGAACTCCAGAATGTGAAGAACGCAAAAATGGCTATTTCGGCCGTAATGACATTCCAAGAACCTCCTCGGAATATCTGATACCCGATGACGGCTGCCATTGCTCCGTGAAGTAC
>NZ_SGXU01000209.1:0-728 GCF_005435015.1 Halorubrum sp. SP9 | reverse complement strand
AGCGGGAAAGAAGATCGTGTCTTAGTCGTGGCTGCACGACGGGCATGGGACGAATACCACACCTACGACCACTACTTCTGTCAGCCCAACCGTTCGTTCAAACCGGTGTCGCACCTCGCGTTCTACAAGGACGGCGAGATCAAGGCCAAAGTCCCGCGGGTAACTGGAAGTATCGAGAGCATCACCTTGGACGAGGATACGGTTGAGGACCATCCCGAACTCTCCCACCGCCAGGAGCAGTCGTTGCTCGAGTCGGTCAAGAGGATGCGACAGAACGGGTCAGAGCGGTATGGAGACACGCAGAAGGTCCTGTTCCTCAAACCTGACCTCAAACTGAACCGGGCCGTTCAGAATGACAAGACAGCCAGTGACTCGAACCGAACAGTCGCGTTCGTACAAGGACACCGGTACGTTTCGTTGTCAACGCTTCGAGAAAACCCAAGGAATACAACTGAGTTAGAGGATTAGTGACTGCGCCTTCCTTTAGGTGGTCTTCACTTGGGATGGGTTTCTACCCAAGCGCTGTTTCTGTTCGATTCCCGACCTGATGTCGGTTGACGAACCCCTTTTCTTCGAGTTTCTGAACGTTGTACTGTACTTTACTCTTGAAAGAACCGCCATCTACCTCTTCGTCTAACTCGGCAGCAAGTTCTCTGGCTAGTTCGGATGTAGATTCTACAGCACCGGCGTCGTACAGGAAGCGGAGGACAGTCTTCTCAAAATCGTGT